>RFQW01000269.1 GCA_009924765.1 Planctomycetota bacterium
GCACGCGCGTGTTCACCTCCAGCATGTAGAAGTCCTGGTGCTTGTCCATCAGGAACTCCACGGTGGCGGCGCCGCAGTACTTCGCCTTCTGGATCAGCGAGGCCGCGCTCTCGCACACCTTGTCGCGCTTCTTCGGATCCACGCCGGGGCTCGGGGCCTCCTCCACCAGCTTCTGGTGGCGGCGCTGGCTGCTGCAGTCGCGCTCGTACAGGTGCACGGCGTTGCCGTGGTTGTCGCCGATGGTCTGCACCTCGAAGTGACGGGCGTTCTCGAGGTACTTCTCCACGTACACGGTGCCGTTGCCGAAGGCGGCCAGCGCCTCCTGCTGGGCCTTGCCCACGCCATCGCGCAGTTCCGCCTCGTCACGCGCCACGCGCATGCCGCGGCCACCGCCGCCGGCCGCCGCCTTCACGATCACGGGGAAGCCGATCTCCTTGGCCACCTTCACGGCTTCATCGATGTCCTCGATGCCGCCCTCGGTGCCCGGGAACACCGGCGTGCCGGTCTGGCGCGCCAGGCGCTTGCAGTTCACCTTGTCGCCGAGCTGGCTCATGGCCTCGGGGCTGGGTCCGATGAAGGTGATGTTGCAGTCTCGGCACACCTCGGCGAAGTGCGCGTTCTCGCTCAGGAAGCCGTAGCCGGGATGGATCGCGTCGGCGCCGGTGATCTCGGCTGCCGCAATCAGGCGCTCGATGCGCAGGTAGCTGTCCTTGGAAGCCGGAGGGCCGATGCACACGCTCTCGTCGGCCTGCTCGATCCACGGACCATTCTTGTCGGCAAGGCTGTACACGCACACGGGGCTCACGCCCAGCGAACGACAGGCTCGGATCACGCGAAGGGCGATCTCGCCTCGGTTGGCGATCAGGATGCGCTTGAACATGATGGGCGTCCGTTCAGGAGGGCTTCACGAGGAAGAGGACCTGGCCGAATTCGACCGGGTCGCCGCTCTTCACAAGGATGCGTTCCACGGTGCCGCTCACGCCGGCGTTGATCTCGTTGAAGATCTTCATGGCCTCCACCAGGCAGACCACGGTGCCGGGGCCCACGCTTGCGCCGGCGGTGATGAACGCGGGCTTGTCGGGAGCTGGCGAGGCGTAGAAGGTGCCCACCATGGGGCTCTCGATCTTCAGCAGGCCGGCGGTGGAATCCGCCGCTGCCGGTGCGGCGCCTGGAGCGGCCGCGGGGGCTGCTGCCACAGGCGCAGGCGCGGCGGGTGCCGCAGCCATGTGCACGGGTGCATGGATCACTTGCGGGGCCGCCACGGGGTTCGGGCGGCGAATGGTGACCTGCTCGTCCTTGTCGCGCAGATCGAGTTCGACGAGGTCGTTTGAGGACATCAGTCGAATCAGTTCCTTCAGCTTGCGAATGTCGATCATGGGTTTACCTCCAAATGAGGGCCGTCCTGGCCCGAGGGGGGCGAAGTATAGGGCATCTGCATCGATCTTGCAGGGTTCCCTACCCCCCGCGCAGCCCCATACTCAGCTGCGGAGCGAAACCGGCGGTCCAAGAATTTCGGAAGCCACCAGCCCATCGCGCAACCGGCGCGCCGACCAGCCGGCACGAACCGGACGCACTTGCCCGGCAAGCGACTTGGCCACCTTGGCCTGTGCAACCGCGGCCATGGTGGGAATCGAAACCCTGGTCTGCGCAACCTCGGCCATGGTGGGAATCGCCACGCGTGCCGGAGTGCTGATGATGGGGGCGACCTCGACCGCCACCGCATCGCGCATCACGGGTCTGGTTGCCGCACGCGTTGGCGCCTGCATGGTCTCGCGAACAGGCTCGGGCGTGGGGCTCGCCGCGACAACCGATGGTCTTCGAGCGATCGGCTGCGGTTTCGCGGATGACTCGATGGCATTCGACTGCTCGGCCGCCAGGCGGGCCTTCGCGCGCTTGGCCATGATGCGACCGACCACGTTGATCGCACCGACCACCGCCATCATGATGAGCACTTCGTAACGCATCGCGTGGGCAGGATACCGGGCGCCTGATCACCACACCGGCAGCGTGACAGGCTGTTGGCACACACCCTGCACCCGTGCAAACGGAACGCCGAACACGCTGGCCAGCGCTTCCGGCTGCATGACCGCGGCGAATTCGCCCGCACCCACCACGCGACCGACATCAAGCAGCACCGCGTGCGTGCAGCACGCGGCGGCGAACGCGAAGTCATGCGTGGCCACGAACACGCTCACACCTTCCGCGGCAACTTCTCGCAGCAAACGCGCGAGTGCGGCCGCCCACGCCGGATCCAGCGACGCAGTCGGTTCATCCACCGCAAGCATGCGCAGGTTCGCGTTGCGCTGCGCGAGCGCGCGCGCCACGGCCACGCGCTTGGCCATGCCGCCGCTCAGCATGTCGCGACTGCGGTGCAGCACCAGTTCGGGGTCCAGGCCCACGTCCTTCAGCGCCTTCACGGCCAGCGGCAATATCTGCTCGTTGGTCATGGCGCGCAGTTCGCGCGGCAGCATGGCCAGGTTGTCGAACACGTCGCCGGTGAGCAGGGCATTGCGCTGGAACACCACCGCCCAGTGCATGCGCACCTCGTCCAGCTTGTCCTCGCTTGCGGTGCCGATTTCCAGCAGCGGCGCCTCGCCCTGGCCGTTGGTGCCGGCCTCGTGGTCGGCCACCCACACGCGACCCTTGTCGGCGGTGAAGTGGCCGGTGATGTGCTTCAGCAGCACCGTCTTGCCGCAGCCCGAGCCGCCCACGATGGCCACCATCTCGCCGCGGTTGATGCGCAGGTTCACGCCTTCCAGCACCGGCTTGCCGTCGCGGGTCGAGACGCCTGAGGTGGTCGCCGTCGTCGCGATGGCGATCGGCGGCTCGACCAACGGGCTTGTGCATCTGGCCGCCCTTGCCGGACGCTTGGGCATCGAGATCGATATGGCGGAGTTCGACCGCATGGGCCGCGATGTGCCGACGCTGATCGATCTCAAACCGTCTGGCGCCCATTATATGGAGCATTTCCATTGGGCCGGTGGCGTGCCGAAATTGATGAAAGAACTTGGCGATCTGATCGACGGAACGGCCCTGACAGTGACCGGCGAACCGCTGTCGGCCTCCATCGCACGGGCCGAAGAGGCACCCAACCAGACCATCATCCGCACTCGCGCCAATCCGTTGCAAGCCTCGGGCGCGATGGCGGTATTGAGCGGCAATCTCGCCCCGCAAGGTGCGCTGATCAAGCAATCGGCCGCCTCGCCGAGCCTGATGCAGCATGAAGGCCGCGCCGTGGTGTTTGAGTCAGTGGAAGACATGACCCTGCGGATGGACGATCCCGATCTCGATGTTACGGCAG
>RFQW01000270.1 GCA_009924765.1 Planctomycetota bacterium
CCCAAGGTCAAGCTCTCCCGTCGCGTTGGCGTGCCCGTGGCGGATACGCCGAAGCACACCGCCAAGCGCCAGCTCACGGCGCCAGGCATGCACGGCTTCCGCGGCAAGCGCAACAAGCCCTATGGCGTGCGCAAGGACGAGAAGCAGAAGCTTCGGTACCACTACGGCGTGCTGGAAGCCCAGTTCCGCCGCACGCTGGCCGAGGCAGGTCGCATGACCGGCAACACCGGTGAAGTGCTGCTGCAGCTGCTCGAGCGTCGTCTGGACAACCTGCTGCGTCGCACCGGCTTTGCCCGCACCATCTGGGCGGCACGCCAGATCGTGGCCCACGGCCACGTTCGCGTGAACGGCCAGAAGGTGGACCGTCCCAGCTTCGTGATCAGCGTCGGTGACGTGATCACGATCAAGGACAAGACGCAGAAGCTGATCCGCGACAACATGGAAAGCCTCGCTGGCCATGTGGTTCCGGGATGGCTCGAAGTGAATCCGGCCGAGCTCACCGCCAAGGTGACCAGCCTGCCCACTTCGGACCAGATCCCCTTCGACGTCAACACCAACCTGATCATCGAGTTCTACCGCTGAGATCCCCCGCCCGCCCGCGGGTATCGCCCGGCGGTTGGGCTGGCGAAGCCGTGTGGCGGATGGGTCACCCAAGACCCCCGCTATCGCCATGCTCAAGTTTCTCCGCCAGTACAACAAGTTCCTGCTCGCCGGCTTTGGCTCGATCCTGCTGCTGACGTGGCTGGTGCCCAGCGCGATCACGGAGTTCTCTCGCCGCAGCGGTGCCACCAACGCCACCTGGGCCACGCTTGGCGATGGCCAGACCGTGACCATGGGCCAGCTGCAGCAGCTGCAGCGCCAGATGAAGGTGCTGGATGCGATGGGCGTGCCGGTTCTGTCGCAGCTGGGTGGCCAGCGCGATGCGGGTCTCTGGTATCTGCTGGTGCGCGAAGCGCGTCAGGCCGGTCTGGTGGGCGGCATCAGCGACGGCCAGCGCGTGTTGGCGGGCATGGGCAACGGCATCAAGCCCGAGCAGGCGTTGCCACGACTCTGCGCCGCCAGTGGCCTGCAGCCGCAGGCCGTGCTCGAGACGCTTGCCGAACTGCAGGGCGTGGCACGACTGCTCAGCATCGCCAACAGCGCAGCACGCCTGAGCGATGTGCGCCTTGAAGTGAAGGCGGCCGAGGCCATGACCGGCGTGGCCGCCGATCTGGTGGTGCTCTCCGCTGCGCAGCCGCTTCCATACGCAGATCCGGCACCCACGCCCGATCGCATGCAGGCCATGCTGAAGGAATTCGCCGCCGTGGAACCCGGCAAGGGCCGCAACGGATTCGGCTATCGCCAGCCCGACCGCTTCGCGATGGAATGGTTCGCCGTTCCGGCAAGCGCCGTGCGCGCGTCGCTGGCGAACGACCCCCGCGTGTCCGGCGTGGCGCTTCGCAAGGCCTTCCTGAAGAACCCGTCCGCCTACGGCGCCACGGCTGGTGACGCCAATCCGAACTTCGACGACTTCCGCGAGAAGGTGCTGAACACCGAGCTGGATCGCCTGACTGCAGAGCGCATGGAGGAGATCTCCAAGTCGATCGCCGACCAGACGCAGCTGGCCACGCGCAATCTGCCCAAGGACGGCGTGTACGCCAAGCTGCCCGCCGATGGCGCCGGCGTTCCCGCGCTGGACAGCGTGATGCAGTCGCTCAGCCAGCAGTTCGGCCTGAGCGGCATCCGCATGGAGAAGACAAGCCTGATCGCGCCGACCGATCTGTCCAAGATCCCCGGCCTGGGCACCGCCAGCACCAACCGCTTCGGCACGCAGCCCATGCAGATCACCGAACTGGTGGAGCAGGCGAAGGAGTTCAAGCCCAAGGATGTGCGCGCCGTGGTGCAGTCCGGCGTGGTGGCCCCCCCGCTTCGCGGCGCCGGTTCCGTGGGTGGCGCACCTGCCGATCTCTATGCCTTCCGCATCACCGAGACCGTGCCGGCGCACGACGCCGCCAATGCGGATGAAGTGCGTGCACAGTTGATGGAAGACGCCGCCAAGGCGATGCGCTTCGAAGTGATGGAGAAGGACCGCGCCGCCATCGAGACGCAGGCGAAGGCCGGCCTTGATGCGCTGGCGAGCGGTTGGGGCACCAAGGTGGAGTTCGCCCCCGGCATCCGCGAGACCGACGCAAACCTGCTGAAGTACGGCCTGAAGGTTCCCACGCCGCTGCCGGTGATCGGTGCGGATGGCGAACTGTCCAAGGAGATCGTGAAGCGCGCCATGGCGATGCCCGCCGATCTTGCCAAGGTCAGCGACGCGGATCGCACCTTCGTGGTGGCCGCTCCGGACAAGATGGCGCTGGTGGCCGTGAAGGTGCGCGAGGTGTTCCCGGTGAGCCGCGAGGATTACCTCGATGCGGCCGGCAACCCCCGCTTCCGCTCGGCCATCGTTGGCGACGGCGGCGCAAGCGACGTGACCAAGGCGTTCAACGCCGAGGCGATCAAGGCCCGCGCCGGGTTCAAGCCCACGCGCGAGGAGCACGCCGAGGACGAGAACGCCGCCCCGGCCGACAAGGCGCAGGGCTGATCACAGCGCCGGTGCGTCGCGCAAGCCACGCGCCTTCATTGCGTCGCGGCGAGCGCCGCGTACTCAGCTGACCTTGGAGCCGGCCTTCACCGGCTTGTCCAGCCCCAGCACGATCACGTTGCGCGCATCGTCGGCGAACTTGCCGTCGGCGCCCTTGCCGTCGGCGCCCACAACCGCGCCGTCCTTCAAGTCGCTGGCGGCAAGCACCATGCCCGCGCTCACCTCGCCACGCAGCATGCGCGGCTCCAGGTTGGCCACGATGATCACCTGCTTGCCCACCAGGCTCGCCGGGTCGTACCACGCCTTGATGCCGGCGCACACCTGACGGCCCGCGGGCGTGCCGTCGTCCAGCTTCAGCTTGATCAGCTTGTCGGCGTTGGGATGCGGCTCGGCGGCGAGCACGGTGGCCACGCGCAGGTCAAGCTTGGCGAAAAGGTCGAAGGCGATGGGTGGAAGCGGTTCGCTCATGGTTCGGTTCTCCGGTTGGATGTTCAGGCGGCGCCAACGGCCTCGGCGTCGCGGTCGCTCAGCGGCACGCCATCGGCGCGCGTGCGCACGGTGGCATCGCGGCGACGGCTGCGCTCACAGCGCGGTTCGTTGCGAAGATCGTGCACCGTCACGGCGGTGGCCTTGGCATCAAGCGTCACGCGCGACACGCCGCACAGGTCGGCCAGTTCCGGCAGGAAGGGCTTCAGCGCGCCGTCGGGGTCGGGCAGCGTCAGGCCCGCATCGAG
>RFQW01000028.1 GCA_009924765.1 Planctomycetota bacterium
CACGCGCAGCGCCTGCATGCTGCAGGTGTGGGTGGCGGATGATCGTGCGCATCGTCTTGCCACGGGCAAGCTGGCCGGCATCGTTCACATGGCGCACGAACTGCTGGGTGACGACGACCTCGAGGTGGAAGTGGAGTACGAGCGTGGCGTGATCTCGCAGTACCCGCTGATCGGCGCCGAGCGGCAGGAGGGTCTGGTGCTTTTTCGACTGGGCCTGAAGCACACGGAATGCCTGGCGCCCGATCGATGTGGCGTGCCCGCGGCTGCCACGGCCGCAGCGAAGCCGGGCTGCTGCGGCCCGGGATGCTGCTGAATCAGCCGGCGCGTGCGCGCATCAGGCTGGCGCGGGCCAGCGCGGCGCTTTCAGGCTTCGGCGCATGCTCGTCACGCAGCCACATGTGGCCGGCGGAGAGCTTTGGTGCGCTGTCGAGTCCATCCATCGTGCACCAGCACGCGATGCCTGCGTCACGCGCGGCACCGCGCGACCACAGGCCGGTGTCGTCGCGCCCGAAGGCCTGACGCTCACCGCGGCGCGGCAGCCGATCCCATCGCGCGATGAATTCGCCCAGCAGCGCCTGATCCAGCAGTTCGGCGTCGGCCTCGCACGCGCCCACCACCATGATCGCGTTCTCGCGGCCGGGCATGCATTGCTGCGACGCGCGATCGAGCAGTCGATCCAGGCGATCCAGCACGGCGAGGCGATCGGGGCGGTCCACGCGCACATCCAGATGCTCGGCAGGACGGTCGATGCGCAGGTGACCCAGTTCATGCTGCGATCCGTCACGCACCGACAGCGACTCGCCGATCTCGCCTTCGCGCAGGAACGCGTCGAACGCGTGGCCGAGCCGTCGCAGGCCGGTCGCATCGAGTTCGTCGCTCCATCGCATGCCCACGCGCAGCGCGCGGGTGCACCGGATCGCGCGGCGCAGCGTCGCGGGCACCGTGATCTGCGGCATGGGCGGCGCGTCGAGCCGCTTCACATGCACGTGCAGCAGCACGCCATCGCGCGCCAGCCGGAAGTCGCAGGTGCGGCCGGTGGGCGTGGGCGTTTCGGCATCCACCGTGCAGCCCGCCAGCAGCGCGCGGCGCGCCACCAGCACCTCGGCCACCACCGATGGCAGGCGCTGATCGGTGGCGTTGTCGAGGCGGTGCAGCAGCCGCTGCAGGGTGGTCAGGTTGGCGCGATCGGTGCACGCGCGCATGCGGCGGCGCAGTTCGTCGGCGAGTCGATTGCGTGCGTGGGCGTGCATGATTTCGCTGGTCACGAGGCTACGACGGATCAGTCGGAAGCGGCTCGGGACGAAGTTCTGCAATGGGCGTGATGCGACCCCCGGATCGCGCCGATGCACGGGGCGGAGGAGACGAATGAACGACGCTCACAGGATCGGCCGCCGAAGGGCCTGGCAATTCGCGGTGGTGCCGCTGCAGCGGGTGGGGGACGAGCTGGAAGTGCTCAGCACGGCCGCCCATGCGGCGCGCGCCATGCGCTTCATCGAGCGCGTGCTGGGCCTGCGTCCGCGCGTTCGGCTGGTGAGCGAGTCCACGCTGATCGAGGCGCTGCAGCAGCGCTTCGCCTTCGAGGGTGGGGTGCCCGAGGGGATGCGTCCGGGTGGCGTGGATCTCGGGTTCTCCAGGCTCGGCGACAGCGGCGACTGAACGCGCGCAGGCGCATTGCCACGAAACCATCGTTTGGTGTTTTTGCTGTGTGGCTGCTCGCATGCCGGTGACCGGCGGGCGGCGCCTGCAACGAGAAGTGGCACCTCCCGGACTTGAACCGGGGACACCCGCATTTTCAATGCGGTGCTCTACCAACTGAGCTAAGGTGCCGTCGCGGCCGAAACCGCGGGGCAGGCAAGGCTACGCCCGGTGGCGAGACTGTCAAGCCGCTCGCGATGCGCGCTTTCGGCGCGCGCCTCGATGCCGCCGAACAGGCGATCCGCAAGCCAGTGGCGAAGTGGACGCAGGCCGGCGAACCACTGCAGGCGCGGGTAGGGCCAGCCGTCGTCACGCACGCGATCTTCGGGCGCGCCAAGCGTTCCGCGACGCACATCCACCCAGAAGCGGCGGGCACAGAGTCCGCCTTCCACATCGTGCCGATCCATGGCGGCGCGCTCCAGGCACCAGCCGTGGCGATTGGCGAGTTCGATCCAGGCGCGCGCATCGCCGCGGATGCACGCCACCGCGTGCGCCACGCCGTCCAGGTTCTGCAGCACGCGATCGGGTCGGTTGGCCACGGCCAAGCCCGCCTGCGAGAGGTGCTCCACGATCTCGTCGGGACGCACGCTGAATTCCATCAGCGCTGGCGAGGACACGCCGAAGCAGGCGCGGCGAACAAGGTCCTCGACCTCGGGTTCCAGAGGAACCGGGCCGCGCACCACCACAGGACGAGTTGTCGAGTTCGAATGAATCACGAAGAGGTCCGTCGGCCGCAGTCTAAAGCGTGTTCGGGTCGCGTCAATCGATTCGTGCCGAATCGGCGCCACTCCGTGCAGGAATGTCTCCGAGCAGCGAGCGGTCGATGTCGCGCAGGGCCGGGAACTTTGCGCGCCACTCGCGCAAACGGCTGATATCCAGCGTGGCGTGCAGCGCGCTCCGTTCGGATCCCGCCTCGGCCAGCACCTCGCCATCGGGCGCGATCACCATGCTGCCGCCGATGTATCGGGCGTTGGGCTCGTTGCCCACGCGATTGCACGCGATCACGAAGGCCTGATTCTCGATGGCGCGCGCGATGGCCAGCGCGCGCCAGTGCGCCTGTCGAACCTGCGGCCAACAGGCCGAAAGCGTGTAAACCTCTGTGCCCGCAAGAGCAGCGTGTCGCCACAACTCCGGAAAGCGCAGGTCGTAGCAGATCATCGGTGCCACAAGCAGGTCGCCGACGCGCGCGGTGGCGATGGAGGTGCCCGCCTCGAATGCGCGCTTTTCACCTGCGGGAGAGAAGAGCTGGTGCTTGGCGTAGCGCAGCAGGCACGCGCCGTCGGGTGCGAACAGGCCGACCACATTGCGGAAGCCGGTGGCGCTGCGCTCGATGAAGCCATGCTGAAGAAAGCAGCCGTGCGTGCGCGCGAGCGCTGCCGCGAAGTGCGCGCCTTGATCATCGCATGCATGCTGCGGATGCATGGTGAACCCACTCTCGGCCATTTCCGGCGTGACCACCAGCGCGCCGCGCACATCGCCTTCGGCTTCCAGCATCTTCGCCAGCTGCGTGCGGCTTGAATCCAGATCCTGCCAGGCAGGCTCGCATTGAAGCAGCACGCAGCGCATGGGAAGGGCGACCGACGGGGCTCGAACCCGCGACACCCGAGATCACAACCCGGTGCTCTACCAACTGAGCTACGGTCGCCGTAAGGCGGGCAACTGTAATGCCCTCGGGCGCGGCGGTCAAAGGCCGGAAACAAGGTGGTTGGATGGGTGGGGGGAGGGTGGTACATTTGTCCGCTTCCGTCTCACCCAAACAGAGGAGCAGCATCCATGAGCACCGCCACCGCCCGCGCCATCGATTTCGGCACCGCCTCCATGCACGCCAACCTGCCCGTTCCGCGGCTGGTGGAACTCGCGCTGGCCCGTGGTGAAGGCGTGCTGGCGAGCAATGGTGCCATCACCTGCGACACCGGCGACCGCACTGGCCGCAGCCCCAACGACAAGTTCCTGGAAGACACCGCCGGCATCCACGGCAACATCGACTGGGGCAAGGTGAACCAGCCCATCAGCACCGCGAACTTCGACGCCCTGGAAGCGCTGGCCATGGACCACCTGCGCCAGCGCCGCGACCTGTTCCGCTTCGATGGCTTCGCGGGCGCCGATCCTGCCTATCGCTGCAAGGTGAGCGTGTTCACCGAGGAGGCGTGGCACTCGCTGTTCGCCAAGACGCTGTTCATCAACGCCGAGGCGAAGGACCTGGCCACCTGGCAGCAGGACTGGACCATCATCAACGCCGGTTCCCTGCGCCTGACCGAGCCCGAGCGCTATGGCGTGAAGGGCCCCGTGGCCATCATCCAGAGCCTGGAGAAGAAGAAGGTGGTGATCATCGGCACGCGCTACGCGGGCGAGATGAAGAAGAGCATCTTCTACGCGATGAACTATGACCTGCCCGAGAAGGGCGTGTTCCCCATGCACTGCTCGTGCAACGTGGATCGCAACGACCCCAAGAACGTGGCGATCTTCTTCGGCCTGTCCGGAACCGGCAAGACCACGCTGAGCGCCGATTCGAGCCGCGATCTGGTGGGTGACGACGAGCACGGCTGGAGCGACAAGGGCGTGTTCAACGTGGAGGGCGGCTGCTACGCCAAGTGCATCAAGCTGACCAAGGCCGGCGAGCCGGAGATCTGGGATGCCATCCGCTTCGGCAGCGTGCTCGAGAACACCACCGTGGATCCCGTGACCCGCGTGCCCGACTACGACAGCAGCAAGCGCACCGAGAACACCCGCGCCACCTATCCGCTGCATCACATCGCCAACGCGCGCATTCCGAGCGTGGCCGGCCACCCGCGCAACGTGATCTTCCTGTCGGCGGACGCCTTCGGCGTGCTGCCGCCGCTTTCGAAGCTCACCCCCGAGCAGGCGCAGTACTACTTCCTGAACGGCTACACCTCGAAGCTGGCCGGCACCGAGGCCGGCGTGACCGAGCCGCAGCCCAACTTCAGCGCGTGCTTCGGTGGTCCGTTCATGCCGCGCGCGCCCATGGTGTACGCGGCCATGCTGGCCGACTGCATCAAGAAGCACGGCAGCGACGTGTGGCTGCTGAACACCGGCTGGACGGGCGGCCCCTACGGCGTGGGCAGCCGCTTCAAGCTGGCCTACACGCGCGCCATGGTGAACGCGATCCACAGCGGCGCACTGAAGAACATCAAGACCGTGCAGCATGCCGTGTTCGGCCTGCACATGCCGGTCGAGGTGCCTGGCGTGCCCGCCGAGGTGCTGGATCCGCGCAACACGTGGAGCGACAAGGCGGCCTACGACGCGAAGGCGAAGGAGCTGGCCACCAAGTTCCGCGACAACGACCGCAAGTTCGCCATCACGGACGCGGTGCGCAACGCCGGTCCGAAGGCCTGAGCGAGGCAGCATGACCGCCACCGCGATCGACGTGCACTGCGACGACGTGGTGGCGGCGATGGCCCGCATCGCCGACGGCGTGGTGCGCACGCCGTGCCACGAGAGCGATGCGCTGTCGGAGCTGTGCGGCGCGCGCATCTTCACCAAGGCCGAGTACCTGCAGCGCACGGGCAGCTTCAAGGAGCGCGGGGCGCGCAATGCGCTGCTGCAGATGGATCCGGCGCTGCGTGCGCGTGGCGTGGTGGCTGCCAGTGCGGGCAATCACGCGCTGGCGCTGGCGTATCACGGGCGCGACCTGGGCATTTCAGTGACCGTGGTGATGCCGCGCGGTGCGCCGCTGGTGAAGCAGGTTCGGTGCGCGCACTACGGGGCGCGCGTGCTGCTGCATGGCGACACCATCGCCGACGCCAAGGTGAAGGCGGACGAGCTGGCTGTGAGCCAGGGGCTGACCTATGTGCACGGATTCAACGACGCCGCGATCATCGCGGGTGCCGGAACCGTGGGCCTTGAGATTCTGGAACAGGTGCCCGATGTGGAGGCGATCGTCACGCCGGTCGGCGGTGGTGGACTGATCGCCGGCGTGGCGCTGGCCGTGAAGGAACTGCGACCGAACGTGCAGATCGTGGGCGTGGAACCCGAGCGTTGCCCCAGCCTGATTCGTGCGATCGAGCAGGGGCGGCCTGTGCCGGCGTTCGATGGCCCCACGCTGGCCGACGGCCTGGCGGTGCCGCAGGTGGGCGACCGGGCCTTCGCCATCGCGCGTGATCGCGTGGATGCGCTGGTGACCGTGAGCGAAGCGGACATCTCGCTGGCCATCCTGCGACTGGTCGAACTGGAGAAGGGTGTGGTGGAGGGCGCTGGCGCGGTGCCGCTGGCGGCGTTCCTGGCGGGCAAGCTGCAGTCGCTGCGTGGCAAGCGCGTGGCGCTGCTGCTGTGCGGCGGCAACATCGACCCGATGGTGCTGAGCCGCGTGATCGAGCACGGCGTTGCGGTGGATGGCCGACTCACGGAATTCACCGCGGTGATCAGCGATCGCCCGGGTGGTCTCGCGGAGCTCGCATCCACGATCGCCTCCACGGGTGCCAGCGTGCAGCAGATCGATCATGAGCGCGCCTTCGGCGAGGCCGATGTGAGCCGCGTGACGGTGCGTTGTCGCGTTGAAGTGCGCGATGGCACGCATCTCGAGACGCTGAAGAGCGCGCTGAAGTCCAAGGGCATCCAGGTTCACTGAGTCCGCAGAACAGGGACGGGGGTCGTTATTGGAAGCAAGTGGAGTCCAATAATGACCCCCGTCCCTGTTTGTTTGCGCGCGAGATTTGTCGGAAAATTCGTCGCAGGCGCTTCAGACGGTCCTGGATCCCGTCGAAACAAGCGCACCATGCTGAATCTCACCAACAACAAGGACGTGCTCACCACCGGCGAAGTCGCAAGCATCTGCAAGGTCGCCGCGCGCACCGTGAGCAAGTGGATCGATTCCGGACGCCTCGAGGGCTACCGCATTCCGGGCAGCCGCGATCGTCGCGTGACCCGCGACGCGCTGGAGTCGTTCATCCGCAAGCATGGACTGCCGAATGCGTGCGCCTCGGCCAGCCGCGGCCTGGAGCGCGTCGTGGTGGTGGATGCCGACACAGCCACCGCCGACACGCTCGCTGCCGCGCTGGCCCAGGCCGCGCAACGCGAGGTTCGCACCGCCAACACCGCCTTCGAGGCCGGCGTGGCGGTGGAACGCTTCAGCCCCCACTGGGTGATCGCCGACACCAGCGTCGGCATGTCCGAACTCTGCGGCCTGCTTGGCTGGCTGCAGTCCGAGCGTTCGACCACCCGCGTGGCGGTGATGGGCCAGGGCTTCACGCCCGCCGACGAACTCGCCCTGCGCGCCGCCGGCGCCCGGGCGATCATCCGCAAGCCCTTCACCCTGCGCGCCGTGGTGGAACTGATCCACGCCCGCGCCGCGATGGCGGGCTGATCGATCGGCGTGTGATCGACGCGGGGTTCTTCTAGGATGCGGGCCATGCGGATCGCCGCGGCCCAATTCGACCCGACCGTCGGCGATGTCGTCGGCAATCTGGAGCGCATCGAGCGCGCGGTGCAGGACGCGAAGGCGGCCGGTGCCACGGCGCTGCTGACGCCCGAGATGTCGCTGCTCGGATACCCGCCGCGTGACCTGGTGCTGCGCCAGGGCGTGGCCGAAGCCTGCGAACGCGCCGCCGCCGAACTGGCGCGCCGTCATCCCGACATGCTGCTGCTGCTTGGCTTGCCGCGTCGCGTGCAGCGCAAGGGCCGTCAGCTTGCCAACGCGCTGGCCATCTGCCGCGGCGGCGTGGTGGAGCGCTTCCACGACAAGCGGCTGCTTCCAACCTACGACGTGTTCGACGAGGATCGCTGGTTCGCCGCCGGCGACCATGTCACCGTGATCGAGCACGAAGGCGAACGTCTGGGCGTGCTCATCTGCGAGGACCTGTGGGGCGGTGCCGACGTGGACGCGAGCCGCGCCTACGCATCGGATCCGGTGGCGGATTGCCTGAAGGCCGGCGCCACCGCGCTGATCGCCGCCAGCGCCACGCCCTTCGTGCTGGGCAAGCGGGCGCGGCAGCATGCGCACCTGGCACGCATCGCCGCCGCGCATGGCGTGCCCGTGCTCAGCTGCAATCAGGTGGGGGCCAACGATGATCTGGTGTTCGACGGCGCTTCGGTGCTGGTGGATGCCGCCGGCCGCATCGCCGAGTCGTGGCCACTGTTCGAGACCACCACGCGCACCGTGGATCTGCGTGGTGGTTGCCGCATCGCGCCGCCGGCCGAGCGCGCGCGCGAACGCGACCTGATCGACGCGCTGGTGTGCGGCATTCGCGGCTACTTCCTGAAGACGGGGCATGCGAAGGCCACCATCGGGCTCTCCGGCGGCATCGACAGCGCCGTGGTGGCCACGCTGGCGGCGCTGGCATTGGGCCCGGCCGCGGTGACCGGCGTGATGATGCCGTCGCGGCGGGCAGCGTGGATGACGCCAAGGCGCTTGCATCCAATCTTTCCATCGGCCGCCTGCTCACGCTTCCCATCGCCGACCTGCACGAGCGCTTCGCCGCGCACATGAAGACCGCGCTGGGCGCCTTCGCGGGCCTGCCCGACGAGAATCTGCAGAGCCGTCTGCGCGGCCTGACCGCGATGGCCGTGAGCAACGCCGATGGCTCGCTGGTGCTGAGCACCGGCAACAAGAGCGAGCTGGCCGTTGGCTACGCCACGCTGTACGGCGACATGGTGGGTGGCATGGCGCCGATCGGCGATGTGCTGAAGATGCAGGTGTACGCCATGGCACGTCACCTCAACGCGCACTTCGCCGACTTCGGCCTGCGCTGCGCGCCGATTCCAGAGCCCAGCATCACCAAGGCGCCGAGCGCCGAACTGCGCCCCGATCAGACCGATCAGGACTCGCTGCCGGCGTACGAGGATCTGGATCGCATCGTGACCGGCTGGATCGAGCACGAAGGCGATCCCGCCGCGATCGCGCAGGACACCGGTCTGGATGTGGCCATGGTGACGCGCTGGTGTCAGTCGATCGATCGCGCGCAGTTCAAGCGCGATCAGGCGCCGCTGGTGCTCAAGGTCGCCGCGCGAACATTCGGGCGGGGGCGCCCGATGCCCATTGCGGCGCGGTGGCGACCGGCGTAGCGCCGAAGCCGTCGCGCGCGGGCTGCAGCGACGGCACCTGCAGGAAGCGCTCGTCCTCGATGCAGTAGCCCGTGAGCGCGCCGCCGTAGGCGCAGCCCGTGTCCACGTTCACCACCAGGGGTCGGCCCGCGCGGCGCAACATCAGCGGATCGCGCAGCGGCTTGTGGCCCACGATCAGCAGTCCGTCGCGGCCGTCGTACTGATCCCACCAGGGGGTTTCGTGCGGCGCCGCCTTCAGGTGGATCTTGTCGTGATCGCTGGTGCCATCGAGACCCGCACCAGGCACCACGCCGCCGTGCAGCACGTTCCATCCGCGTCCGCGCACGCAGATGTTGTTGATCGCCTCGGCCAGCAGCCGTCGCGCGCCGATCAGGCGTCCGGCACGCTCAAGCAGTCGGATGGCGGTGGCTTCGCTGGCACCCAGTGCATCCAGCGACGCACCCGCATCGCGCTTGCGCAGTGCCTCGAGCAGTCGGATGTCATGGTTGCCGCACACCAGTTCCATGCGACGACCCTCTGCGCGATGCTGCGAGATGAGGTCGACGACCAGATCCGGCTTGGGGCCCTTGGTGAACAGATCGCCCACCAGGATCACCCGCGCGTCGGCACGCTCGCGACGCGCCACATCCAGCAACGCGCAAAGCTCGTCGCCGCATCCATGCAGGTCGCCGATCACCAGTGTGCTCATGCCTGCCGAAACCATAGCAGGGAATCGGCATGCGAACGCTCGATTCCGCAACTTCCACTGCAAAGGAATGGTGAATTCGCCCGCTAGACTCGCCGCGTGCCCATTCGTCAACTGTCGCAGAACCTGGTCAACCAGATCGCCGCCGGCGAGGTGGTGGATCGACCCGCGAGCGTGGTGAAGGAGCTGGTGGAGAACGCGCTGGACGCCGGTGCCACGCGCGTCGAGGTGCGGCTGGAGGGCGGCGGGCGGGATCGCATCGAGGTGCTGGACGATGGTTCCGGCATTCCTGCCGACGAGTTGTCGCTGGCCGTGGCGGCGCATGCCACCAGCAAGATCGCCTCGCTGGATGATCTGCTTTCGATCGCCACCTGCGGTTTTCGCGGCGAGGCGCTGGCCAGCATCGGCTCGGTGTCGCGCCTGGTGATCACCAGTCGCGCCCGCGAGGCTTCGCACGCCGCCAGCGTGGAGGTGGATCACGGCGTCACCACGCCGGTTCGCCCCGCGGCAGGCAACGTTGGCACGCGGGTGGAAGTGGAGCGCCTGTTTGGCCAGGTGCCGGCCCGTCGCAAGTTCCTGCGCAGCGAGCCCACCGAGGCGGGCCGCGTGACGGAGGTGCTGGAGTGGATCGCGCTCGCGCGTCCGCAGGTGGCCTTTGCGCTGTGGCAGGACGGCAAGCTTTCGATGGACCTTCCTGCCGAGAACGATCCCGTGCGTCGCGTGAAGGCGGTGGTTGGCGATGCACTGCAGGCCGACGCGCTGATCGTGGATGCCGACTCGGCGCTGGCCGCCGACTCGCCGCTGTCGGTGTGGGGCGTGATGGCGCGTCCCGCCGCCGCGCGCGTGGCGGCCAAGGGTCTGCGCTTCACGCTGAACGGTCGGCCCATCGCCGATCGCGGATTGCTGCACGCGGTGCGCGAGGCCTATCGCGGACTCATCGAGCCCGGCCGCACGCCGGTCGGATTCCTGGCCGTGGACATCGATCCGCGTGAAGTGGACGTGAACGTGCATCCGGCCAAGAGCGAGGTGCGCTTCCGCCAGCCTTCCGCGGTGCATTCGCTTGTGCACCGCGCGGTGAAGGCGGCGCTGCGCAGCGCGAACCTGATGCCCGAACTGGCGATCGGTGAGGCCAGCGCGCCAGCCACCGGTGCGTGGTCGGGGGGCGGCGCGGGATTCGCGTCAACGCCATCCGGCCCCGTGGGCTTCGACTTTGCCGGCATGCAGCAGACGCTCGCGCAACCAACGCAGGCTGCCACGCCCGCATGGAGCGTCGAGCCCACACCGTTGCCCATGCCCGTGATGGCGCGCCGCTTTCTGCAGGCAGGGAAGGCGTGGCTGGTGACCAGCGACGAGCAGGG
>RFQW01000271.1 GCA_009924765.1 Planctomycetota bacterium
ACGGCGCTTGCGTTCGTGGACGAGGCCGACGGAGAAGGCGACGCCGCGTTCGTGGCATTTCTGGGCGACTGGGCGGGCGGGTTCCACGGTGATGCGGCGAGCGTGGCGATGGTGCTGGAACGATTCGCGACGCACCCCGAACGCACATTGATGGTGCGCGGCGATCGCGAGTGGTGCCTGGATGCGATGGAAGCCGCGCGCATCGACGGCTCCGCGCATCCAGCCGGACTCTCCGACATGCCGGTGGATGAGGCGCTTGCGCCGACGCTTCGCGAACTGGCTTCGCGCGTGGCACGCGTGGCGCACCTGCTGCCGTGCGCCGTGCTGCTGCCCGATGGCGTGATGCTGGCGCATGGCGCGCTGCCGCGACCGGCGCGACTGCAGGACCTGCGCGATGCCGAGCAACTGGCGTTGTCGGACGCGGCACTGCGGGACTTCGCGCTGGGTCGGCTGCATCCGCGCGAGCCCGTGGTGAACGCCGGCGAGCGCGAAGGTGGGGTGATCGAGGGCTTCGAGGATTTCCACGCATCGCGGCGCATGGTGAGCGCGCTGCTTGGTGCGCCGGTGCAGCGACTGGTGCGCGGACAGGACGCCGCGCCCGAGGGCTATCGCTGGTTCCGCGCCTACGGCGAGGGACGCGTGCTCACGCTCACCACCATGGCGGACGCGCTTCCAGAGGCCGCCGGTGGCGGTCGGCGTCACCCATGCGTCGGACGACTGAAGGGTGGCCGCATTCGCGTTGCGCGCATCGAACTGCCGGACGAGATCACCTTCCTTGGCGATCAACTTTTTCCGCGCGAGCCGGCACAGCCGAAGCCCACGGAAGTGGCGGAGCCTTCTCAGCCGGCGGAACCGGTGCAGTCGGTGGTGGTGGTCGAGGAAATCCGCATCACCGCGATCGAGGTGCCGACCGAGGCGCCCGTGGCGAAGCCGGCGTCGAGTGTCGTGGGTTCCGCGGAGCCCATGGATCATGCCGCATCGCTCCGCTCCGATCCTCGCGCCGCCGCGATGCACTTTGACCGCGGCGTGCGGTTGCTGCAGGCGCGCGCGTGGACCGGCGCGCGGGATGCGTTCCGCGAGGCGGCCGAGGTGCCGTCATTCCGCGACGCGGCGGCGCTGAACGAGGCGGTGGCGTGCCTGTGGCTTGGCAATGCCGGTCATCAGGAGGCGCTTGCACGCCTGCGCGAACTGCGGCAGCGCGACCCGCGCAACGCGGCGGTGCACTTCAACCTGGGCGTGGCGTTCCTGAGCGGCGAGCGGAACCCGAGCGAGGCCATGCGCTCGCTGCGGGCCGCCGTGGATGCGGCACCCGACATGGCCGATGCGTGGTGGGCGCTGGGCCTGGCGGCCGCCATGCGCTCGGATGCGGCTGCGGCAGCCAGCGCCTTCGCACGCGCGGCGGACGGTGGCTGTGTGCTGCCGGCGCCCGGCTCGCTGCACGGCGTGATCCCGGCACGCGAAATGGCCCCGGCGCTTGAAGCGCTGCGGGGCCTTGCGCGGTTCTGTCCGACGGCCGATGGGCCGCCGGTCAGTCTTGCGGATTGATCGCCGGCCTCAACGCGCAGCCGTCACCAGCACGGAGCCTTCCATCGCGGTACGACCCTTGGTCGACTGCGCGAACCAGTTCTTCTGGATGGTCTTGAACGCGGTCACGTCGGCGCTGGTGATGATGTTGTCACCGTTGATGTCGAACGGCGATCCCGCCTCGTTCATGTCAAGCAGCAGCAGGCTGATGTCGCCCTGTCGCCGCTGTCGTCAAGGTCGGGCCATGCCGCGCCTGCGGGCGCCTCGGCGAAGGCGATGTCCGAACCATCCACCTTCACCGCGAACGGATTGCTGTCCGCCTCGAAGAGCCACGCGCCAACTTCACCGGCCTCCGGCACGATCTCGCGGACGTCGCCGTTCTTCATGGCCACGGTCACGCTGGCCACGCCAGGCGCGAAGCTGAAGCGCCACATGGTGCCGCCGGCCACGCGACGACCGGTGGCCATCACGCGATCCTGCAGGCCGGGCAGGCTGAACCAGCGGGAGGCGCCAGCGTTCGGTCCAAGACGCGCATTCAGGCTGCTGAGGAGACTCGACAGGTGAACCTGGTCGCTGACCGGGTTGCAGTTCTCGCGGATCTGCTCGGGACGCCACGCGGCGGGGTTGTAGACGAGGAGCGTGTCGCAGCCGTGCATCACCAGCTGAATCACGTTCTCGTCCCAGTACGTGGTGCCCGAGAGCGGGCTTGGAAAGATGCCGTTCACGTCAGTGGCGCGCGTACCCAATCCGTAAGAGCCGATCCAGGGCAACATCGCCTTGGGGCTGCTGGCGTCGACGGCGCGGATTCGATGAACGTTCGCGCGGAACATGTCGAATGCAGAATCGTTGAGTCGAATGCCCGCGAACAGCGTGCCACGCAGGTAGGGGCTCACGAGTCCGTAGAAGTCGATGCTGTTGTGCGTGCCAACACCCGTGCCACCGCGCAGGGTTCCGATACCGGCGCATCCCGGGGTCATGTACGCGCGACGAATGGGAGCGCTTCCATAGTTGCTCACCGCAGCGCTCGGCCAACGGGACTTGAAGGGTTCGACTAGAGCGGTCTGCAGGGCGCGGTCGAAGTCCGCCGAGAGCACTTCGTTCCAGGTGTAATACTCTGGAGTGCCATAGTCGACCTTCTTGAGGTTGCTGAACCCCAGGCGCTTCGCCAGTGCTGGAAACCGCGGATCTGCCTGGATCGCGAGCATGTTTGCAAAATCGTCGCGCATGTAGCGAATCGCGCTGAAATCCGTCTCCTCGTCGAGGACCAACATGTCAATCGGCGCGCCCTCCGCCTTCAGGGCCGTGAAGAATGCATCGACGGTCTTGCGGACCTCGTTGATGCCCGCCGACGTCCAGGGGCCACGCCACGTGGTCAGCTTCCAGCCACCCTTCCCGTCGCGTGCACGGCACGCATCCTGCGGGTGCGTCGCGATGAGTTCCCCATAGTCGCACAGGAGCAGGGCACGCCGACCAGCCGGTCGGCTCTTCAACTGCACGGCGACCGCCTTGGCATTCGCCCCCGGGAAGACGAGCACCATGTTTTCGACATTCTGCTTCACGCTCGCGTCAACCGGCGACCAAGTCAGCGCGGTGACCGGTGCCGCCTGAGCAGCGAGCGACATCAACGCCGCCGCGATCGGCGCAAAGAGGGTGCGGGTGAGCGAGTGTGATTTCTGGTCTGCACGGCTGTTGGAGTGAAGGATGCTGCGCATCGTGACTCTCCTGCGTGCTGACCGGCCGCGGCCTGGTGCAGGGAGCCCCTCCGAAACGATCGAC
>RFQW01000272.1 GCA_009924765.1 Planctomycetota bacterium
AAGGGCACGTAGAAGTCCTTCAGCATCTGCTGCCAGCGCAGCTTGCCGGAGGCGATCTCGTCGAAGGCTTCCTCGATCTTGCGCGTGTAGCCCACATCCATGAAGCCCTCCTTGAAGGGCTCCTCCAGGAACGCGCACACGGCCATGCCGATGTCGGTGGCGTGGAAGGCGCGGCTGACCTGCTCCACGTACTTGCGCTCCTCGATGGTGTTGATGATCGAGGCGTAGGTGGAGGGGCGGCCGATGCCCTGCTTTTCCAGTTCGCGCACGAGGCTCGCCTCGTTGAAGCGGCTCGGTGTGCTGCTGAACTTCTGCTGCGGATCGAGCCAGAAGGGGGCCATCTCCTGGCCTTCCTTCAGGGCCGGCAGTTCCTGGTCGTCGCCTTCGCCGCGGATGCCGGTGATGGTGTAGCCGTCGAAGGTCTGCACGCGGCCGTTTGCCTTGAACACCGCACCGGTGGCCTTGTCGCTGCGCTCGAGCAGCACCGCGGTGCTGTCGTACTGCGCGTCGGTCATCTGGCACGCCACGAAGCGCTGCCAGATGAGGTTGTAGAGCTTCCACTGCTCCTCGTCGATCTCGCCGCGCAGGCTCTCCGGCGTGCGACGCACGTTGGTGGGGCGGATCGCCTCGTGGGCTTCCTGCGCGCTCTTGTTGCTGCTGCCGTAGAAGCGGGGCTTCTCGGGCAGGTACTTGGCGCCGTACTTCTCGCCGATGAACGCGCGCACCACGCCCAGCGCTTCGCCGCTGAGGTTGGTGGAGTCGGTTCGCATGTAGGTGATCAGGCCCACCAGACCTTCGCCCGGCACGTTCACGCCCTGATACAGCATCTGCGCCACACGCATGGTGCGGTCGGTGCCGAAGCCGAGCGCGTAGCTGGCGCTCGACTGCAGGGTGCTGGTGATGAACGGGGCGCGCGGTCTGCTGCTGGTGCCGCTGCGCTCGATGCTCTTCACGCGGTAGCGCACGCCAGCGCCGATGGTGCCGCGCACCACGCGCTGCCAGCGGGCAAAGCCCACGGGCTCCAGATCCTTGCGTGCATCGATCACCTGCGGCGCGTCCAGTTCCACCTGAACGCCTTCCAGACCCACGGCTTCGGCCACGCTCTGCACGCGCTTGAGCAGGTCATCGCCCGGCGTGTACCAGCGCGCTTCCTGCGGAATGGGAGTCTTGGTCTTCTTGTCCTCCTCGGTCTTGCGGATCACCCAGTCGGGGATCGTGATCGAGGGGTTCTTCTTGCCGAAATCGGGGTGATCCTCGTACTTGGGAACCTCGCGGCCGAGGTCGAAGGGCTTGCCGCCAACCTGCACCAGCGAGCACTCGATGCCGCTGCGCTCGGCGAGCCAGTGCGACTGCTCCTTGATGGTGGGGCCCTTGCCGCGCTCGTCGCGTCGCGACATGAACACGTTCCATTCCTTCGCCATCGCCGCGCCCTTGCTCGCGTCGGGCGTCATGGCGGCTTCCACCTTCCAGTATTCATCAGGCTGGAAGGCGCGGATCTCGCGTTCGCGGTCGACGATCAGCTTCAGCGCCACGCTCTGCACGCGACCCGCGCTCAGTCCGCCGGCCACCTTCTTCCACAGCACGGGGCTGACTTCGTAGCCCACGATGCGGTCCAGGATGCGGCGCGCCTGCTGCGCGTTCACGCGGTCGATCTCGATGGCGCGCGGCTGCTCGAAGGCCTTCACGATGGCGCTGCGGGTGATCTCGTCGAACTCCACGCGCTTGGCCTTGGTGGGATCCACGCCCAGCAGCTCGGCCAAATGCCACGCGATCGCCTCGCCTTCGCGGTCCAAGTCGGTGGCGAACCAGATCTCGCTGGCGTCCTTGGCAAGCTTCTTCAGTGCCGTCACCTGCGCCTTGCGATCGTCGCTCACCTCATAGGTGGGCTCGAAGTCGTTGTCCAGATCGACGCCCGGCACCGGTTGCTTCACGCCCTTGGGGGCGCGCTTGGGAAGGTCGCGGATGTGGCCGCGGCTTGCCTCCACGGTGAAACCGGGGCCCAGGTACTTGGCGATGGTCTTGGCCTTGGCGGGGCTCTCGACGATCACCAGCTGGCTGCCGGAGGCCTTGGGAGTGCGGGGTTTGGAGGTCTTGGCTGGCATCGGTGGGGCAACTACCTTGAGCCGCCACCATCGGTCCGTCAAGTCGGGGAAGGTGAATCCATCGTCCGAGAACGGCCTTCAAGCCACGCCTGAACGGCCTTCGACCACGCCCCTTCGGGGCTGTGGTCGGCTTCGATCCAGAAAGAATTTTCCGCGACACGGAACTTTTTCAGCCAGGTGCGCTGCTGCTTGGCGAAGCGGCGGGTGCGCACCTTGATCCCTTCCACCGCCACGGCGAGCGAGATGCGGCCCTCCGCGGCGTCGGAGAGTTCGCGGTAGCCAACGGCTTCGAGCGGCTGGGCGAGCAGGGGTCCCTTGTTCAGCAGCGCGTGCACTTCGTGCTTCCAGCCGGCGTCGAGCATGTGCTGCACGCGCGCGTTGATGCGCGTGTTGATCGCCTCCACGCTCCAGTCGAGTCCGATCAGGCGCATGTGTTCGGGCATGCGCGGTGCGGCGTCGCTCCACTGCCTGCGCGAGGCGCTGGCCGGCGCGCCGGTGAGTCGCGCGATCTCCAGTGCACGGATGGTGCGGCGACGATCGTTGGGGTGCAGCGTGGCGGCGGTGGCGGCGTCGGTGGATTCCAGTTCGCGGCGAAGGTCGGTGGTTTCGCGCGCGTCGAGTTCGGCGCGCACGGCTGGATCGCTCGCGGCGTCCTTGGTCATGCCTTCCATCAACAGGCGCAGATACAGGTTGGTGCCGCCCACCACGATGGGCCAGCGATCGCGCGCGCGGATCGAATCGATCGCCTGCTCGGCGCACGCAAGCCACGCCGCGGCCGTGAACGCGTCGCGATGCGGGTCGGCCAGATCCAGCGCGTGATGCGGCACGGCGGCGCGCTCGGCCTGGGTGGGCTTGGCGGTGCCAATGTCCATGCCGCGCCACACCTGCATGCTGTCGGCGCACACCACCTCGCCGCCACCGGGCAGTGTGCGCGCGAGTTCAAGCGCGAGGGCGCTCTTGCCGCCGGCGGTGGGGCCGGCGATCAGAAGGCAGGGGCGTGGCGACATGCGCCAAGTATGCTCCCAAATCACCTCTGGAGGCGAACAACCATGGCGAAGAAAACCATCGATCAACTGGACGTGAAGGGCCGACGCATCTTCATCCGCGCCGACTTCAACGTGCCGCAGGACGACAAGGGCCGCATCACCGACGACCGCCGCATTCAGGCCACGCTGCCCACGATCCGCAGCGTGCTGGC
>RFQW01000273.1 GCA_009924765.1 Planctomycetota bacterium
GCGGACCAGCCAACCCACCGACCATCGATCCAACCTCCACATTCGGGCCAGTTCCGACCACGGGCATCGTGGCCTACGCCGATGTGGGCGACGGCTCCGGCATTCGCCCCTGGGCCTTCAACTTCGACACGCCACCCGCAGCCGGAAGTCAGGCGTACGCCAACGCGTATCTGCAGGCCATTGAGCCGGTTGGCACGTTCGATGTCCCCTGCCCCATCGGCTACACCGTGAGCGTGGGTGGCCTCTACCTGTGGAACACGAATCCGAGCGAGGCCAGCAACGCCGTGTTCGCCGAGTTCAACGATTCGTTGAAGTCGTATCCCTACTACTTCTCGCACGACTGCACGACCCCCAGCTTCGTCACGCCGGGCTGCTACCTCACGCCATGCTGCGTGAGCGTGTGCATCCAGGATCCAAGTTGCTGCACCGTGGCATGGGATGACGCCTGCGTGTCGTTGACCACCAACTCGACCAACTCGGGCGTGTGCGGAGCCACGGCGCTGAATCCCGCGGTCTTCCCGCCAAGCGGCGACACGCCGGACTTCCGCGGCCAGACCGTTCCGCCCAACACCCCCAGTGCGACAACCGCGCAGGGTCTGCAGGTTTGGAACTGGGGCCTGCCGGTGGCCACTTCGTGCAGCCAGTACGTGCGCAACTACCCCACGGCGGAACCCGGCCAGATCAGCCTCCGGGCAATCACGGATCAGACCCAGCTGTCCGCGACCGCGGCCATGATCAACACGGGCTTTGGCGGTGGCGGCATTGCCGTGGACACGGCGGCGGCATCGGTGTCGGCGAGCTTCCCAGGCATCAACACCGCCTCGATTGCAGGCAGCGGCCTGAATGTGGGCGTGATCGACAGCTCGTGCTTCCCCGATCATGAAGCATTGGTGGATGCCTACAACAACGGTCGTTTGATCATCGAGCCAGGCCAGACGCTGGTGGTCACGCCTGAAGGCACCACGCCGCTCATCAATCCAGACCACGGCACTGCCGTGCTGGCCATGCTGATCGGTCAGCCAGTGAACGGTGGCGGCGGCGTGAACAGCGTGCTGCCCAACGCGACCGCGTACTTCTTCCCCTCGGTGAGCGAGACCGAAGCAGGCCGCATCCCCACCGCGATCTCGCGCGCGAGCCAGACACTGCAACCCGGTGACATTCTCGTGATCCCGCTCGCCTACACCGGCAATTACAGCACCGGTACAGCCTCGGCGCTTTCGGGGGTGCAGGTCATCAACACCCTCATGGGTGTGTGCTTCAGCATCGGCATCACCACCTTCCAGCCGGCCGGCAACGGTGGCTTCGAGGTGGCGCTCACGCCCGGTGGCGGCTCGACCGAGTCCACCTACAGCGTCACCGTGGGCGCAGGTTGGCCAGGCGCGCAAACGGCGCCTCCAACCGGCACGACCGGCAACCTGTTCTGCCAGCGTGCACGCACCTTCCCTGGCAACGCGTACTGCCGCTACATGAACAGCAACTGGACCGCCTCGCAGGGATCCGGCGGCGACGCTCCCGGCATCGATGTCCAAGGCTGGGGCTTGGGCATCTGCACCGCAGGCTTGGGAACGTTGTTCAAGGGTGACAACCAGCCGAGCCAGCTGGACGTGTACTCCAACCCCAATCTGACCACGAATCGCCTTCGCACCTACCAGTACAACTTCGGTGGCACGAGTGGCGCCAGCGCTCAAATCGCCTGCCTGGGCGGCATGATGCAGGGCTTTGCAAGGACCTATTTCGGTGCACCCATCAGCCCGGCGCGTGTGCGACAGATCCTGGCGAACCAGCTCGATGCGGCCGATGGAACGGGTCAGGGCTATCTGTACACCTGCATCCTCCAGTGCCAGCAGACGGTGGGCAGCGCCCTTCCGTCCACGACGTCCGACAGCACCCTGGTGGTGAAGAACGGCGATCTGGTTGTGCAGGACGGCCTCACCCCGCACCAGGTCGGCGGATTCCCGCTGGCCACGCCGTGCCTCTACGCGGTGGCAACCACCACTTTCAACCCGGGCGGCACGCCGTTCAACGTGACGATCGTGAAGGGAACCGTGCGTGGCGGCGGCAGCAGCAACGCGTCGTATGCCTACGCCTGCGCGCGACAGGACAACTACTTCCTGAAGATCCAGGGCGTCCGCACGGGTCGCGGGTCCACGGGACAGGCGTACGGTCCTCCATTCCCCTATGCGGCCAACGGATTGGTGACCGACATCCAGCTCCGCGCGAACACGCTGCTGACTTCCGCGGACGATTTCGACAACATGTCGTTCTCGGCCACGGGCGCAGCCACCAACGGATCGCCACCGCCCGGCGGCACGGCCAACACCGCGCTCACCATGGCGTACGTGTACAACCGCGTGTCCCGTCGCTGGAACTTCCTCGCGTTCGGCTTCCTGTCCAACCAGCAATCCACGCCGATCGCCACCAACCTGGCCGCGACGTACTACCCCTCGTCCAACTTCCTCGTGACCGAAGGAAACGACAAGGTGGTGTACTTCCGCGTGGTCACCTATCCGTTCGGCATCGTGGGCCCCTACCAGGCATGGTGGGACCTGTTCGGCATCGTGACGAACTCCACACTGCCCACCAAGTGATCCACGCGGTGGGCTAGGCCCACCCGCGCATCCATGACCCAACCGCCCGCCACCAACCCCTCTGACAGCACTCCCGCTGGCGAGGCCTTCGTGGCACTGTGGGCGGAGATGGGAACGCATTGGGGCGTTCCCCGCACCATGGCGCAGGTCAATGCGCTGCTGTTCATGGAGGGTCGTCCCCTGAACACCGACGAGATCATGGAGCGCCTGTCGATCAGTCGCGGCAACGCCAGCATGACGCTTCGCACGCTGGTGGAGTGGGGCATGATCACGCGCCGCCACAACGCCAAGGATCGCAAGGACTACTACGCGGGCGAACAGGATGTGTGGAAGCTGTTCGCCACCGTGGCCCGCACGCGCAAGCAGCGCGAGGTGGAACCGCTGATCGCTCGCCTGCAGGCACTGCTTGCCTCGGCCCCCGCGGGCAACGAGGCGCAGCGCCACAAGATCGAGCAGATGCTGGAGTTCGTGAAGTCCTTCGACGCCCTCGCGAACCGCTTCCTCGGCCTTGGCGGCGGCGCAGTGCAGATGCTGGCACGGCTGATGCCGGCATCGTGAGCGACTGAAATGCACACGCTTTGAACACGCCCGGCTTCGACGGCCGAAAGCCGCGGGTTGCGTCACGCCTTGCGCGCCAATCGCTGTTCGAACCAACACAAGAACCACGACGCAGGATTCGACGGCCGAAGGCCGCCGAATCCGCCGCGGCGCA
>RFQW01000274.1 GCA_009924765.1 Planctomycetota bacterium
CCGACGATCTGCCTGATCGACACCGACGGCGATCCCGAGTTCGCCGACATCCCGATTCCCGGCAACGACGACAGCATGCGCGCGATCGACATCGTCATCCGCGAGCTGTGCGACGCCGTGACGCAGGGTCGTTCGCAGCGCGCCGAGCACGCCGCCACCAGCGGTGATCGCGACGGCGGCGGCGAGGTGCTGGGCGATGCGAATCCCGACACGGCTCCGGCCGCCCGTCGTCGCAGCAGCCGCAGCCAGTTCCGTGCCCGTGGTCGCGCCGATGAGGCCGATGCCGGTGCGGCACCCCGCGGCGAAGCGGCTGCCCCGATCGAGAACGCCTGAATCCCCGCCGCGCGCGCGAGTCTTCGCGCGCGCGGCATTTTCCATACAGGAGACATCACATGGACACCGTGCAAGTGAACCCGAAGGACGCCATGGCCCTGCGTCAGCGCACCGGCCTGGGCATCATGGATTGCAAGGACGCGCTGGCCCAGAACGGCGGCGACATGAACAAGGCCGAGGCCTGGCTTCGCGAGAAGCTGAAGGGCAAGATGGACACCCGCACCGATCGTCCCGCAGGCCAGGGCTGCGTGGCCGTGTGCGTGCAGCCGGGCCGCGCCAGCATCGTGGAGGTGCGCTCGGAGACCGACTTCACCGCCAAGAACGACGAGTTCCGCGCGATGGCGAACGACGTGGCCAAGGCCGCGTGCGACCAGTCGGGCGAGGTGAAGGCGTCGGCCGCCATGACGGCGCGCATCGACGAGCTGCGCATCAAGACCAACGAGAACATCAGCCTGGGTCGCGGCGTGTGCCTGCAGGGCGGCAACTTCGCCCAGTACGTGCACCATGACGCGCGCCTTGGCGTGCTGCTGCAGTTCGAGGGCGCCATGCCCGAGGAACTGGCCACCGGCATCTGCCAGCACGTGGCGGCCGTGATCCCGACCCCGCTCGCGGTGGACGAGACCGGCGTGCCCGCCGACACCCTGGCCCAGAAGAAGGCCGAGGCCGAGGCCGAGGCGAAGGCCAGCGGCAAGCCCGACCAGATCGCGGCCAAGATGGCCGAGGGCAAGCTGCGCAAGTTCCTCGAGGAAGTGACCCTGCTGGGTCAGCCCTACGTGAAGGACGACAAGCACAGCGTGAAGCAGATGCTTCCCGCCGGCGTGCGCATCCTGAAGTTCGTGCGCATGACCGTGGGCGGCTGAACCGCGCGCACATCACACTGACTGCATCAGGGCCTTCGTCGCGATCGCGGCGAAGGCCCTTTCACTTTCCTGCGGCGTTGCCGGTGCGTGGGTGCCCGCGGCCACGGCTCGATACAGGTCGGCCAGTGCCCAGGCCTTGGTGGTGTCGTCGCGCTCGTGACGCGGCACCAGATGCACATGCACCTGCCGATGCGCCTCGGCGAACAGCAGCATGTACACGCGCTCGCAGCCGGTCACCTGACGGATGGCCGCGCTGATGCTGCGGATGTGTGCACCCATCATGCGGCTTTCGTCCAAGGTGAGCGCATCCAGCGTGGCGGCCGGGCGCTGCAGTTCAAGCACGCACCAACCAGCCACCGGGCACGGCGCGGCGTGCGGCTTCATGAACCAGCCGCCCGGCAGCTGCACCGAATCGCTCACTTCTCGCCCTTCGGGCCGCCGTCGGTGCCCATGTACTTCTCGCGCACGGCCTGGCTCCAGATCCACGCCGCTGATGTTGGCCAGCGTGGTGAGCCACGCCAGCACGTCGGCGAACTCCTCGCGCAGGTTCGCGGGGTCGGGCTTGCCGCGCGCCGCGTTGGCCAGCGCGTGCGCCAGTTCGCCCACCTCCTCGCTGAACCACAGGAAGGTGCCCGCCGCGCCGCGCGCGTTGTCGGAGGCGAAGTAGCGGTCGCGGATGTGCTGCTGGAACTCGCTCAGGTGCATGCGCGGCAGGCTAGCCATGCCCCCACAAAAGCGAAACGCCCGCGCGTGGCACGGGCGATTTCTGGAAGCGTCCTCGGCGCGATTTGAACGCGCAACCTCTGCCTTCGGAGGGCAGCGCTCTATCCAATTGAGCTACGAGGACGAGTGCGGGGTGAGTCTAGCACGCGCACTGTCCAACTTGCCGCACATGAGGAGCCACAGCCACCGCCCCGTCGCACAAGGATTGTGCCCGCACATTCGCGGGAATTCCCGGGATTTGATTGGTTCGCCACGCCCGCTGGCGTACCTTCAGTTCATGCCGATGCGCACCGCACACGCCGCGCTGCTTGCTTGCCTTGCATGGGCATCGATCACGCACGCCGCGCCAGCCGACCAGGCGACGCCGGTGTGGGTGTTCTTCAGCGAACTGCGGCAGCCACCACGCGATGCGTGCGACACGTCACTGAGCGAGTTGGCGGTGCACCGCCGCCTGCTGCGACGCACCGCGCCCGGACTGTTCGATGTGCATGACGTGGCGCTGCCGCAGCGATGCACGGACGGCGTGACCGGCACCGGCGCCACCATGCGCACCACCAGCCGCTGGCTGAACGCCATCAGCGCGATGGCCACACCCGAGCAGGTGCAGGCGCTTCGCGCATTGCCCGATGTGCTGCGCGTGGAACCCGTGCGCCGAGGCCGCTCGAACGCGCAGGACGAGGCCAGCAGCGAACGCACCCTCGATCACGCGGGCATGGCCGCCGACTTCTATGGCTACGCCGCCACGCAGATCGACCAGATCGACATCCGTCGTCTGCACGATGCCGGCCATCACGGCGCGGGCGTGGTGATCGGCATTCTGGACAGCGGCTTTCACCGCGCACATCAGGCGTTCTTCAGCGCCGAGCATCCGCTGCAGGTGATCGCCGAGTGGGACTTCGTGAACAACGACGGCAACACGGACATCCAGGCAGGCGACGATTCGCAGCAGCACAAGCACGGCACCTGGATCCTGGGCACCATGGCCGCCTACATGCCCTCGCAGCTGGTCGGCGCGGCCTACGAGGCGCGCTTCGTGCTGGCAAAGACGGAGAACGTGCCCACCGAGACGCCGATCGAGGAGGACTTCTACGTGGCGGGCCTGGAGTTCGTGGAGGCGCACGGCGCCGATCTGGCCACCAGTTCGCTCGGCTACATCGACTGGTACACGCAGTCGCAGATGGATGGCCACACCGCCGTGACCACGCTTGCGGTGAACATCGCCACCGCCAACGGCCTGGTGTGCCTGACGGCCGCGGGCAATGAGGGGCATGACGCCGACGCAGCAACGAACACCATCATCGCGCCGGCCGATGCGTTGCAGGTGATCAGTTGCGGTGCGGTGGATGGGGCGGGCGCGATCGCCAGCTT
>RFQW01000275.1 GCA_009924765.1 Planctomycetota bacterium
CCGCCGGGCATGAACTGAACCTTTCCCGACCCTGGGTGGCTTCGAAAGAGGCCACCCAGGGGTTTCATCCCGGGCCGGCGCCTGATGCGCCCGCCCCTCACAGTCTCTCGCGTCACTTTCTTTTCCAAGTCCCTGGGTTCAAGTTGAACCCGCAACCTTCCTCAAGGAGTCACTCACAATGAACCGCTCGATCACTGCCGTTTCCGCTCTCGCCCTGTCCGCCTCCGCCTTCGCCACGGTCACCCCGGGCACGCTGTTTGGTGACAGCTACATCGTCACCGATGGTGCCCAGAAGTACGCCGTGATGGACGTGTATCTGAAGTGCAGCAGCTCGGCCGACATCATCAGCAGCACCTTCGGTGTCACCGCCTACCAGAGCAGCTACACCCTGAACAACGGCAAGGAATTCAAGCAGAGCGCCAATCAGGCCTCCGCTTCATCCTGGCTCCCCGTGAACAACGACGGCAGCGTGTGGGACAGCTTCGTCACCACCGGTTGCCGCGTGCAGGGCTCGGATACCACGCTGGCCAGTGGACAGGCCGGATTCCTGGGCATGCAGCTTGATACCAACTGGGCCAGCACCTCGACCGGTGGCCGCATCGATGGCTCGGCCGGTGGCGCAGGCTGGTACCCCAGCATCGGCGCAAGCACCAGCACCAACCCCTACTGCAAGGCTGGTCAGTACCAGGGCACGGGCTCCGTGAACACCGCTAAGGCCACCACCACCATCGCGGGCAACGGCATCACCGCTGGCATGAACCTGACCAACTACTGGATGATCGGCCGCTTCGCCATCGAAGTGACCGGTGACAGCGCGACCGACAACAAGTTGACCATGCAGTTCGCCGTCGCAGGCAAGAACAACGGCACCACCACCTTCACCGGTGCAACCCAGACCGCTGGCCGCTTCAACTACTCGCTCGCTGACCTACGCAGCGGTGCCGGCTCCTGGTGCGGCAGCGCTCCTGGGCCTGGCTGGGGTGTTCAGCCGTCGCCGCCGCACGGCCTGACTTGATCATGAACCCGCGTCGCCTGAGGGGGCGATGCGGGTTCGCGTGACACGCCTGAGGGGGCGAGTCACGCATGCGCGAGGCGCCTGAGGGGGCGCATCGCGCAAGTCGCGCGACACCTGAGGGGGTGTCACGCGACCGAGGGAACGGATCTGGGCTCGGAACAGATCCAGACATGTCCGACGGACAAGCGACTACGGAAAAGAGTCGCCCCCGTCGGCCCGCAGCGCCGAAAGGCCGCAGCGGGCAAGGACCTACGGGCCGCGGAGGGCACGGCTCGTACCAGCACGCAAGGACGGTGCTTCCAAAGAGGGAGCACCGTCCTTGTCACTTTTGGGGCACACACGGGCGCGCAAAATGAAACAGGCCCGCTCGATGGAACGGGCCTGCATGAAGCGGGTTGTGTTGGCTGCTCACCAGTGCCGCAGCGCCGGTCCGCTGTACTCGGCCAGCGGTCGGATGATGCGGTTGTTGGCGTGCTGCTCCATGATGTGCGCGCACCAACCGGTGATGCGTGACGCCACGAAGATGGGCGTGTACTGCGGCACCGGAATGCCCATGACGAAATAGGTCATGCCGCACGGGAAGTCCACGTTGGGGTGGATGTTCTTGTCCTTCAGCATGATGGCCTGCACCTTGTCGCCAAGATCGAACCACTTGCGCGCCTGCGGGCCCATGCGGTCGGCCAGTTTCAGGCCCCAGCCACGCAGGATGGGCGCGCGATGATCACCGTTCTTGTACACGCGGTGACCGAAGCCCATCAGCTTGCGCTTCTCCACGAAGGCGCGCTGCATCCAGGCATCCACGGTCATGGCGCCGCCGGCGCAGTCGTGGTCGATCTGCTTCAGCATCTCCATGGCCATCTCGTTGGCACCGCCGTGCAGCGGTCCCTTGAGTGCGCCGATGCCGCCACACACGGCGCTGTGCAGATCGGTCTCGGTGCTGCAGATCACGCGGCAGCTGAAGGTGCTGGCGTTGAAGTCGTGCTCGGCGTACAGCGTGAGGCTGACATCCATCACGCGCGCTTCCAGCTCGTCGGGCTTGCGGCCCGTGATCAGCCACAGCAGGTTGGCGGCATGACCAAGCGAGGCATCGGGCTCGAGCACCGGCTTACCCTCGCGGCCGCGCTGGCAGGCACCGATCAGGGTCGGGATCTGTGCGAGCAGGCGCTTGCTCTTGCGAAGTTCGGCGGCGGGCGAGTTGTCCTCGCACTCCGGATCAAGGTGGCTGAGCAGGCTCACGCCGGTGCGCAGCACGCTCATGGGATGCGCGTTGGGGCTGTCCTTGGCGATCTTCGCCACGGCGTCGCGCACGCTGGCGGGCACGGCGCGCATGCCGGCGATCTCCTGCTTGAAGGCGGCGAGCTCGGCATCGGTGGGCTTGTGACCCACCAGCAGCAGGAAGGCCACCTGCTCGAACGATGCGTGCTCGGCCAGATCGGCGATCTCGTAACCGCGGTAGATGAGCTGCGTCTGGTTGACCGCGCAGATGCCGGTGTCGCCGACGGTCTGGCCTGCGAGTCCGCGCGTGTCCTGGGGCTTGGTTGTTGGCGCTGCCGACATGGGTCTCTCCTCTTTCGAAGTTTGGATTCGCGGCATGCTAGCATCGCCCTTCATGCGATTGCGCTCTCTTTCGGCTTGTTTTGCAGTGTTGGCCACCGTGCTGCAGACCGCATGCGGCACCGTGAACCAGGGCCCCACCATGGCCAAGACGCCACCATGAAGTGGCCGTGTGGATGATGGGCAACTACTCGAGCAGCGCACAGGCGAAGGCGGATCCAGAGAACTTCAAGAGTGTGGTGCTGCACATCGCGCCGATCTGGGTGGAACGCATCGATGGACGCTGGCTCTACATGGAACAGGCGATGGCCGAGACGCCGGACAAGCCGTATCGACAGCGCGTGTACCGCATCATGGACGAGGACGATGGCGTGGAGAACATGATGTTCGAGCTGCCGGGTGACCCACTGCGCTTTGCCGGCGCGTGGAAGGACACCGATCGCTTGAACCAGCTCATGCCCCAGCTGCTCACCCCGCTCGAGGGCTGCTCGGTGCACCTGAAGCGCACGGGCAACGCCGAATGGACGGGCGGCACGGGTGACCAGCTGTGCGAATCAACGCTGCGCGGCGCGACGCGGGCGCACAGCCAGTGGTGGCTGAAATCGAACGAATTGCGCACCTGGGATCAGGGTTTCGACGCTGCCAGCAAGCAGGTGTGGGGCCCCGTCAACGGCCCACACATCTTCATCAAGGAGACCACCAAGTGACCACGAA
>RFQW01000276.1 GCA_009924765.1 Planctomycetota bacterium
GCGCTGCATGAAGGCGTTCACCTCGCGGCGGCGAAGCGGCATCAGGTCGAACACGGTGCGCTTCCAGAACGGAAGCGACGGGCGGACGGGGGACGGATTGCGGTCGGGCGTTGGGCCTTCCATGGGGTTCCTTTCTCGGAGGTTTGGCTGGGTTCAGGCCGCATCGCGGGCGCTGTCGCCCGGGGATGCGTCGTCTTCGTCGGTGTCTTCGGGCATGCCGCGGCCAGCCAGCACCGATTCCACGCAGTCATGCGCCTCACGAAGGCAGGCCAGGAAGTTGCCCATCATGCGGTGGAAGGCGTCGGAGGTGAGTGGCATGTCCTCCAGCCACGCCTCCCCACTGGCCACGATCTCGCCGTCCAGCGGATCCTGCGAGAACTTCACGAAGCGCTTGCGCATGTTCATGGCCAGCAGGCACTGCTGCAGCTCGCCGATCATGGGGTGCGAACCCTCCACCAGCGGCAGGTCGCGGCACGTGATCTGCAGGTACCTGCCGTCGTCCTCCACCTTCACCATGATGCTGCTGCTGAAGCGGGGGCTGAGGCGAAAGGGCATCACCAGCGCGGTGTCGGATGGGTCGGAGAAGTGGCGGATCTTGCGTTCATCCAGGAAGCCGCGGATGGCGTCGAGTGAGGCGGGCATGTGTGGTCGTCTCCGGAAAGAGGTGTGCGTTCGAGTGAGCGAGAGCGGAAAGCAAGTGCCGTGCCAATTGCGTGCGGGCGTCAGTGCATGCGCAGCACCTCGCCGAATGGAACCTGCGTGTCGGTCACGCCGCCGGGCGCGATCACCCACAGGCATGGATGTTCCGGCGCGTGGCTTGGAAAGGTGCCGTAGCCATCGGTGAGGTAGACAAGCAGTCGCGTGCCGTGCGGGTTGGCGGGAGGGTTCTTCTGCACGCACTGGAAGAACGGCCGAAAGTCGGTGCCGCCGCCGCCAACCGGTCGAGGGATGGCGTTGCTCTTCTCCAGGGGATAGGGCCCGTGGCAACCGGCGTCGGCGTAGTACAGGCGCACTTCGATCTTGTGATAGGCGTTCACGATGCCCTGCACCTCGCTCAGGAATGCGCGCAGGCCGGCTTCCTGGATGCTGCCGCTGGTGTCCACGCACACGTCCACGGTTACGGACTCGCCCTCCAGCTGTTCCAGATACAGCTCGTTCCACAGCATGCGGCGGTCGAAGCCCGCAAAGTCATCGGGCGTTCGCACCAGGTACTGCCACAGTCGGGTTCGCCAATCCACCTGAGGTGCGAGCAGGCTGCCGACTTGGCGGGCCAGTGTCGCTGGGTACTTGCCCTGCGTCATCGCGGTCGCCGCTGCACGCGAAAGCGCTTCATGCCACTTGCGCTCCAGTTGCTTGCGGGTGGCGGCATCCATGGGGCTGGCCTGTGCATGGCCTTCGGTCGAGCCGTTGGCGCCCGGTTTGGTGTTGCCGCCGTCCGTCGCATTGCCGTTGTTGCGGCGAGGTGTCTGGCCGTCGCCCGTGTTCTTCTTGCCTTGCTGCCCCTTGTGCTTGTCCTGCGCATCCCGAAGGTCGGGTCGCAGGTCCTTCAGCCCCAGATGCTTGGACACCGTGTTGCGATCCTTCAGGATCACTTCGTACACCTCTTCAGCCCGCAGGTGTTCCAGGTTGGGGTCGCGAACGCTGCCGGCCGGCAGGTCCATGTGTTGCTCGGCGCTCACCATGCCGTTCACCACGATGTCCACGGCCACGTTCCACAGCAGCGGGTTTCGGGAGCCCGTGCGGGGCACATGCAGCAGGGCCGCGTGCAGCAGTTCGTGGGCCAGCAGCCCATCGCGCTGCCTTGGCGTGAGCCTGGACAGGAAATCGGGGTTGAAGAACAGGCTTTCGCCGTCGGTGGCGGCCGTGTCGATGGCGTCGGTGAACACCACCGGGGCCATCATGGCCAGCGTGGCGAAGAACGGGCTGTGCAGCCGCAAGCGAAGGATGCTTGCGCTGAGCAGCTGTTCCGGGGTCTTGGGTGTGGCAGTGGTCAGGCTCATGCCGCGATCAGCTCCTGGCACTCGGCGAAGAACTTGGTCAACGTGGGGTTGTCCTTGATCAGGATGGCGAACTGGCCGCGCCGATTGCGGCGTTCCATCTGCTGCTTGATGTCCAGCGCGCAGGACTGCGCCCATTCATGGCTTGCCTTCTCGGCGATCCACTGCATGGCGTTGGCCGCCTGCTTGGCGGTGGCCACGCGTGAGGCCAGGCCCACGGTGACCGCGTAGCGCACGTTCAGCTCGGTTGGGAATGCCACGCGGTTGCCGTTGCCTGCCAACACGGCATCCAGGTCGGGCAGGTTGCCGTACACCGAAAGGAAAGCCTTGTACTCGGTCTCGGTTGGTTCGCCGATGGCGGCCGCGATTGGCAGACCGGCCTCCAGCAGTCGAGCGGCCATGATCCAGCTTCGGGGCGATGGCCAGCACGGACGCGTGGGATCGATGCGGTGCAGCAGCTCGGGCCGGAACGACAGGAACGCGATCATCTGCTCGGACACGCCCGCACCGAACGCATATCGCTTGAAACTGTCGAGGTCGGCCTGCACGTCCACGTGCAGGAAGCGGTTGCCCAGCGGAGCCGGCATCTCGAACACCGAGGCGCGATCCTCCTTGCGGTTGCCGGCTGCCCAGATGTACCAGCCTTCAGGCACCTGATAGCTGCCCACCTTGCGATCCAGGATGAGCTGCTGCGCCACGCCCTGCATGCTTGGCGGCGCCATGTTCAGCTCGTCCAGCAGCAGGATGCCCTTGCCACCGCGAGGCAGGAACTCGGGCGGATACCAGACGCTGGTGCCCAGCTGACCCTCGGCACCGTGCCGTGCAACCGGAAGGCCACGGAGGTCGGTGGGGGCCAGCTGGCTCAGCCGCACGTCGATGAGTTGCAGGCTGGTGGCTTCGGCCACGGCGGCCACGATGCTGCTCTTTCCGATGCCTGGGGCGCCCCAGATCATGGTGCTGATGGTCACGTTGCCGTTGACCAGCTTGGTGAGAAAGGTCTCGAGTTCAGTTGGTGTCATGGGTGTCTCCTTGGTCGGTTGCGTCGTTGATGTCGCTGAGCTGGGTTGGAATGGGCTTGCCGATCGATTGCAGCGTGGCTCGAGCGGCGTTTCGGACGGGGTACATGCCATCCAGCGCCAGCCGTTGCAGCGCTGGCAATGGCGTGCCGGGATTCATGGCCACCATGCAGCGGTGGCCCCACCCGTCCGACCTGGCGTGTCGCAGCAGCCACGTAGCGGGGCATG
>RFQW01000277.1 GCA_009924765.1 Planctomycetota bacterium
TGCTCGGTGGCCGCTGCCGCTTCGCCCCCAGTTGCTCGCACTATTCCATCGAGGCGTTCCAGCGGCACGGCACGCTGCGCGGCCTGTGGCTCACGCTGTGGCGCGTGGGTCGCTGCCACCCTTGGGGGGGTTCGGGCGACGATCCGGTGCCTTGATCGGCGCCTTCAGCGCCAGCGCGCCCAGTGGCGGCGCGTGCTGCAGCAGCACTTCGCGATACGCCTCCAACGTGCGCGTCTCGTGCGGCCGGATCTGCAGGATGAAATCCACGCCATCCGGCAGTCCGTGCTGCTCGTGACGGAACGCCTCGCGCAGCAGGCGCTTGATGCGGTTGCGCTTCACCGCGTTGCCAACGCGCCGCGAGATGCTGATGCCAAGCCTCGGATGCGCCAAGCCATTGGGCGCACCAAGCATGCTGGCGAATCCCAGGTCACGCCGCAGCCGCAGGTCGTAGGCGCGCTTGAAGTCGCGGTCCAGGCGCACGCGCATGCGCGCGGGGAATCCAAGTGGTGCACTCATCCGGCCTGCTCCAGTTCCAGCTGGTAGCGCTTCAGCATCGCCTGCCGGCTGAGCAGCCCGAGCAGGCGCGTGCCGTCCAGCACGGGCAAGCACTCCACGTCGTGGCGGCTGAAGCGGTCCATGGCCATGTCCAGCGTGTCGGTCGGTTGCAGGCGTGGCAGGTCGTCGCGCGTGAGTTCCTCCACCGTGAGCAGCGGAATGATCTCGCGGTTCAGCAGCGTTTCGCGCAGGTCGCGCGAGGTCACCATGCCGCGGTAGCGGCCGTCGGCTTCCTGCACCACGAACTCGTCGATGTTGCGCTGCTGCAGCATCTCCACCAGGCGGCTGGCAGGTTCATGGGGCTGCACCGGCTCAGGATGGTGCAGATCCAGGTCGGCCACGCGCACGCGCCGCAGCACAGTGAGATCGCTCAGGCTGCCAAGACGGATGCCCAGCACACTCAGCGAGGCTGTGTAGATGCTCTCGCGGTGCAGCAGGCGACTCATGGTGGTGGCGATCACCGCGGTGAGCATGAGCGGCAGGATCACGCTTGGAATGTGGGTGAGTTCGTACACCAGCAGCACGCCGGTCAGCGGGGCATGCGCGGTGGCGGCGACCATCGCGGCCATGCCCACCAGCGCGCACTGCGATGGATCCGGCGCGCTGGCGAATCCGGCCGCATGCAGCCCCAGCCCGAACGCACCGCCGGTGAGTGCGCCCATCAGCAGGCTTGGCGCGAACATGCCGCCCGAGCCTCCCGAGCCCAGCGTGAGGCACGTGGCAACCGCCTTCACGAAGCCCGCGAACAGCAGCGACACGGCCACGCTGGCCATCACCATGGGCGTGTCGGACAGCGCCGGACCGTACAGCGAGCCTGCCAGCAGGCTGCGCGTGTCGTGGTATCCCGCGCCGAAGAAGGGCGGCAGCAACTCGCCGAATGGGCGTCGCCAGAAATAGAGGGCGCCGAGCAGGGCCAGCATCAGTGCGCCGATCGCGGGTCGAAGATTGCGCGGCACGCGCAGGCGCGAGAAGAAGCGCTCGGCCGCCGGCTGCAATCGCATGAATCCCACCGCGGGCAGCGCGCAGAAGATGCCCAGCGCCACGAAGGCGGGCGTCTGCGCAAGCGAGAACACGCCCGACTGTCCCTCGAACACATCTGGCACCGCGCCGAACAGCGGCTGCTGCGAGCCAAGCACCGTCTGGGTGGTGGCCGCACTCACCACGCTGGCCACCACGATGGGCGTGAAGGTGCGCAGCGAGAAGTCGCGCAGGATCACTTCCAGCGTGAAGAAGATGCCGGCCATGGGCGCGTTGAACACTGACGCGATGCCAGCCGCCGCGCCACACCCAAGCAGCGTCGCCATGCTCGCGCCGGTACCGCCAAGCCATCGTGCCGCGTTGCTGCCGATCGTGGCGCCGATGGTCACGATCGGTCCCTCCGGGCCTGCGCTGCCACCCGAACCGATCGTGAAGGTGCTGGCAAGCCAATGTCGAATGCCGATGCGAAGTGGAATGCTGGATCCCTGGCGATTCACCGCGTACAGCACCCGTGACACGCCGTGCCCTCGGAAGGCCGACGGCACCAGCCAGAACACCGCGCCGGTGAGCAACGCGCCCACCACCGGTGCCGCCAGCACCGCGGCTTGACGCATCCACGGCTCGGCGGCCTCCATGCGCTCCGGCAGGCGTTCCAGCCAGCGGATGGGCATGATGAACGCGATCGCGGCCACGCCCATCAGCGCGCCTACGCCGGCGGCGACGGCCAGCAGCCACCACTCCCGGTCCAGACCCAGGCGCAGTCGAAGGCGTGTGGAAAGGGCGTCCCAATGCCGCATCCGTGCGAGGGTAGCGGTGGAAGTGGGGCTTCCGGGCCATGCCGAGGGGTGGCGCCGACGGGCTTCCCCGGACACGGGGGCTTCGGCTACACTGTGTGGCTCGGCAAACGCCCCACATTTGGAGGAAACGCACTGTGATCGAAGCCCTGCTCAGCGACGAAATCGTGGACAAGTTCGGTGGCCGCTTCAAGCTGACGGCGCTCATCCAGAAGCGCCTCCAGGAGCTCATCGAGGGCGCACGCCCGCTGGTCGACCGACATGGCCGCAGCGATCTCGAGATCGTGGTGGCCGAGATCATGGAAGAGAAGATCACGCTGGACTGGGATGCGTGCGGCCTGGAGCGCCCCGCGCAGCCCAAGAAGAAGGGCTGAAAGACTGCTTGCGGCCTTCACGGCCGCTTCGCATACTGATCCGTGCCCGGAGAGGTGTCAGAGCGGTTGAACGAGCCAGTCTCGAAAACTGGTAGTGGGCTAGTCCTACTCGTGGGTTCGAATCCCACCCTCTCCGCTTCCTTCACTCCAGAACGCGACCTGACGGTCGCGTTCTGTCGTTCTTGAAGCGGAGAGCCGCGTGCGGCTTCGCCGCCCGCGAGCGTCCGGGGCTGCGCCCCGTCCGCGGTGTCTTCTGCATCGGGGCCCGGGGGCCCCGATGGCGAATCCAACGCATCAACCGGTTCTTTGTTGTTCTTGAAGTGAACGGAGTGGTCGGCTCACGCGCCTCGGCGATCGCGCAGCAGCGCCGCGATCTCGTCCAGTCGCGTGACGATGCGTTCGAGCGCGTCGGTAGGCACCGAGCCAGTGGCTGCGCCTGCCACCGCATGCCCCGATCGCTGCGCGCGCAGCGCCTCGCGCGCCTCGATGATGCGATTGCGGAATTCGTGCGCATCGATGATGCCGGTCAGG
>RFQW01000278.1 GCA_009924765.1 Planctomycetota bacterium
AGGTGCGCGATGCGCTGAAGTCCGACGTGCTGGTGCCCGATGAACGCATCACCTCCACCGTGTCGGACGGCACGGTGACGCTGGAGGGGCATGTGCAGACCTGGCCCGAGCGGGTGCATGCCGAACAGGCGGTGCAGCGGCTCGCCGGCGTGAAGTGCGTATCCAACCTGATTTCAGTGCTGCGCACCAACACGCCCGCCGAGGACATCCGCCGGCAGATCCTTGGTGCACTACGCCGTCAGGCCGATCGCGAAGCGCACCGCATCGAGGTGGACGTGGACGACGGCGTGGTCACGCTGAAGGGCTCCGTGCGCTCATGGGCCGAACGCAACGCGGTCGAGCGCGCGGCACAGCATGTGCCTGGCGTTCGCCGCGTGGAAGACAAGACCACGCTCGATCCGGTGCACTGACCGCTGGGCTGCGCGCCTCTCTGACACGAGCGAGCACGCGATCGCGACACGGGGCAGCGATCCAGTCTTGGTATCGTGCCTCGATGATTCAGCGAATTCGCCTCGTTTCCATCGCAGCCTGCGCTCTCGCCACCTCCCCGCTCTTCGCCCAGTTCGCGCCCGCAAAGCCTGCCGGCGTCGCCGCTGGCAGTGGAGCGCCTGCGGCGGCACAGGGCACCCGGGCCACACCGCCCGCGCAGCGCGACATCGACCCCAAGGCGAAGGCCATCTACGACAAGGCCGTGGCCGCCACCAAGGCCGCGAAGACACTGACGTTCACAGCTGAATTCATGATGGGTTCCGACAATCCGGACGCGAGGGACATGGTGCCAGCGGGTATCGAGGGCAAGACCAGGTTCACGGTTCGCTTCGTGGATGCCAAGGCGCCGGCCGCAGCGCCCGCAGGCGGACTTCCGCCACTGCCCTCGGACTCCATCCGCGTCGAGCGGCTGGATGGCCCGAACAAGGAATCGGTGCTTGTGATTCACGGCGGCCGCGTGCTGCGCATCGACAACGCCAGGAAGAGCTTCAGCGAAGGCGGCGCAGAGCACGCCATGCTGGCGATGATGGCCATGCGCATGTACCCCGAGTGGCTGCACACGTTCCGCGAGACCGCGGGCGCGAACAAGGGGCAGCCCGAACCGATCTCCATCACGCTGACTGGCACCAAGCAGATCGACGGTCTGGAGTGCGACGTGATCACGGTGGTGCGCCAGATGCAGATGGTCATGGCCGGCGCGGTTATGGCACGCGACGACGGCGACGAAGGCGGCGATGCGAAGAAGCCTGCCGTGGCTCCAGTGGTGAAGACGCCCGAGACCAACCCCACGGTGATGTCCACCGAGACCGTCGCCATCGCGCGAGCCGATGGCCTGCCACGACAGCAGACGGTCAAGCTTGTCATGGCACCCCCGACCGGCGACGCTGGTGAGGGCATGGTCATTGACGGCCCTGAAGCCGGCCGCATCACCGCGCTCGACCTGAAGGTGAATCCCACGATCGCGGATGCGGTCTTCACGCCGAAGGTGCCCGAAGGCTTCACCAAGGCCGAGCCCGAGATGCCGGGATTCGTGGTTGCAGGCGCCGACGCTCCGCCGCAACCGCAACTGGCCGTGAAGGTGGGCGACGCGGCGCCCGACTTCAATCTCACCAGCGTCGACGGCAACAAGGTCACGCTGGCCTCGCTCAAGGGCAAGGTGGTGCTGCTCGACTTCTGGGCCACCTGGTGCGGACCCTGCAAGGCCGCCATGCCAACCATCCAGAAGCTGCACGAGGCCTACAAGGACAAGGGCGTGGTGATCCTGGGCGTGAACACCTGGGAGAAGAACGCCGACGCCGCGAAGGACTACATGGCCAAGAAGAAGTTCACCTACGGCTGCCTGATGAACGGCGATGACCTGGCCAAGGCCTATGGCGTGGTCGGCATTCCAACGCTGGTGATCATCGGCAAGGACGGCAAGGTGGCCATGGCCGACATGGGCCTGTCCGACGACACGGGCGCATCGCTGCGAAAGGTGATCGACGCGGCGCTGGCGAAGAAGTGATCACAGGCGTGATTTGAAATCACGATTTGTGATTTCAAGATGCTTGGAGAAACGGCACGACAAGCCACAGCCTGCTCGCGACGCCCGCATTGAAAGCTCTGGCGCATGTGGCACGTTCCCGCCCTTGTTACCGTACGCCGATGCATCACACACGCATCTCTTCCGGCTCCACGTTCGAACGAGAGATCGGTTACTCCCGCGCCGTCGTGGTCGGGGATCGCGTGCTGGTCTCCGGCACGACCGGTTTCGACTACGTGGCCATGACAATCTCGGACAACGTTGCTGCACAGACGGAGCAATGCCTCCGGAACATCGAGTCGGCCTTGAAGCAGGCCGGAGCGTCGCTGCGAGATGCCGTTCGCGTGCGCTACATCCTTCCGAGTGCGTCAGACTTCCCAACCACCTGGCCCACACTGCGCGCTGCGTTCGGTGAGATCCGCCCGGCCGCAACCATGTTTGAGGCTCGCCTTGCCGACCCGCGCATGAAGATCGAGATCGAGGTTGAGGCGGTACTTGGTTCGGGTTGAGCGCCTGCGCTGCCGAACGCCCGCACGCATTCCAGTACCTTCAACGGGCCATGCCCAAGAAGGCTCAAACCAAGCGCGCCCCAGCCAAGCCTCGCCTGCTCTCGGGCGGCAATCCGCAGATCGCCAAGGCCGATGGCGACGCGCCCGTGCAGGCGTACATCACCGCCATGCCGGGTTGGAAGCGCGATGTGGGTCGGCAACTCGACGCGCTGATCATGCGAGCCGTGCCCAACGCTCGCAAGGCGGTGCGCTGGAACTCGCCCTTCTACGGCGTGGAAGGCGAGGGCTGGTTCCTCGGCATGCACTGCGTCACGAAGTACGTGAAGGTGGCCTTCTTCGAAGGTGCGCTGCTGCGACCGCTTCCGCCGGTGACTTCCGCGCAGCCCAAGGTGCGCTACTTCCATGTGCACGAGGGCGACACGATCAACGAGCGGCAGTTCACCGCATGGGTGAAACAGGCGAGCAAACTGCCGGGTTGGAGTGGGTCGTGATGGTTGGACACGCGCCACTCGGGCGCGACGCATGAGCCCGAAATACAAACCGGTCGACCTCTGTTGAGGCAGACCGGTCGAACGCCTCGGTCACACCAGCTTCAAATGGGGGTCGAGGCGCCGCAGCGGCGGATCCGGGGCAGCCGGGACCATTGGGCCGTCAGCCTGTAAACAAGACGGTCGACCTCGC
>RFQW01000279.1 GCA_009924765.1 Planctomycetota bacterium
TCATTCAGCCAAGCATAGAGAAGAGCAGCAGATTTGCGGCGTTGAAGGCGGCATGCGCGGCCACGGGCGCGATCAGGCGGCCGGTGCGCTCCATCAGCCAGCCAAGCGCGAAGCCGAGCATGGCCAACGCCGGCAGCGCGGACAGGCGTGACGCGTCGGGCACGGCGTTCCAGTGCACCATCGCGAACAGCACGGCCGTGCATCCGATGGCGGCCAGGCGCGGAATGCCGAGTCGCTTCAATGCTTGTTGCACCGCGCCGCGCCACACCACCTCTTCCGTCAACGGAGTCAGCGTCACCACGACAAGCGCAACGCCCCAGGCGGCGGGTTCGTGCACGTGCTCACGCAGCGCATCCAGCGTGCGGTGTGCCACATCGGGCGGGGTTGCGCCACCAAGCGCCGACTGCACCAGATTTCCGATGTTGGCCACCAGCGAAACCCATGGCCACACGATCATCACGGCGCGCGAGGTCGGCATCGAGCTGCGTGCGTCCACGCCCGCCGGATCAGGTTGGCGCACCATCAGCCACGCGCCCAGCGTCACGGCACTGGCCGTGAGCATGGCGAGCAACGACGCACCACTGATGAGTGATTCACCGGCACTGGCACCGAGCAGCGTCACCACCACCGAGGCCACCATGCCCGACACCAGCAGGCCACACACCATGATCACCTGATCACCCAGCTGGTTGGTGCGCCATCGCACCACCCGGGCCTGGTGCAGCCAACCGCGTCGCATCGCCAATGCGAGGCCGCCCACGGCCCAGGCGCTCACCAGCACCCACTGCAGCGGGCTCGGTGTGCCAGCTGCATGCGTCGCATCCTGCTGCACCACATTCCCCACCTGCTCCTGCGCGGCTATAACTGCCTGTTCAGGAATTCCCATGGCCGCCGACGCGCTGCAGAAGATCATGCACAGGAAGAGAGCCGAAGTGGCCGAGCGGATGCAGCATGCGCCACTCGAGCTGCTTCGCGAGCGCGTGTCCGGCATGCCGATGCCGCGCAACTTCTTCCAGGCCGTGGTGGCCCAGGGAACGCCTGTGCGAACACGCGTCATCGCCGAGGTGAAGCGCAAGAGCCCGTCGGCCGGGCTCATTCGTGCGGACTTCGATCCCGTGGACATCGCCGCACGCTATCACGCCGCGGGCGCGTCGGCGATCAGCTGCCTCACCGACGAGCCCGACTTCGGCGGACGCGTGGAGTTCATCCAGCAGATCCGCGAGCATGTGCCGCTGCCGGTGCTGCGCAAGGACTTCATCGTGGATGCGTGGCAGATCTGGGAAAGCCGCGCCGCCGGCGCCGACGCCATCCTTCTGATCGCCGAGTGCCTCACCGAGGCGCAGATCGTGGATTTCCAGATCCTGGCCGTGGAGCTGGGGCTCACCACGCTGCTTGAAGTGCACGATGTGGAAAGCCTCTATCGTGTGCGTCCGCATGTGGGCTTTCCCCATGCGGGCTACGCGCTGCTTGGCATCAACAACCGCGACCTGCGCACCATGACCACCAGCCTGGGTCACACGTTCCGCATGGTGGACCTGATCGAGGATCGTTCGATCGTGGTGAGCGAGAGCGGCATCCGAACACCGGAAGACCTGCGCAAGCTCCGTGAGCACGGCGTGCACATCGCGCTGGTTGGCGAGCATCTGATGAAGCAGCCGGACCCCGGTGATGCGCTGCACGAACTGCTGCGCCCAACCTGAGTCCGCGTAAGAGGGACGGGGGTCTGTATGGGACGTTGCCGTCGGGTCCGATACAGACCCCCGTCCCTCTTACGCGGACGTTCAGAGCAGGTGTTCGGCGATCTGGATCGCGTTCAGCGCCGCACCCTTCAGCAACTGGTCACCGACGGCCCACACGGCGAGCGCGTGCCCATCTTCGCCACCCGCGTCGATGCGCAATCGCGACACCAGCACATCGTCGCCCTCGGCGGCCATCAGTGGATCGGCAGGCGAACCCGCGCGCTCGTCGATCACGCGCACGCCGGCCGTACATGACAGCGCCTCGCGCGCTCTCGCAAGATCGACCTTCCGCTCGAACTCCATGTGCAGGGCCACCGCGTGCGCGCGCCGCACCGGCACGCGTGTGCAGGTGGCACTCACGCGCAGGTCGGGCAGATCAAGGATGCGTCGGCTCTCGCGCACCAGCTTCTGTTCTTCCTCGTTGCTGCCGTCATCGAGCAGCGCGCTGTCGTGCGGGAACACGTTGAACAGCGTGGGGCGCCTGAACACCTTCGCCTGCATCGGTTGCCCAGCCACCCATTGCCGCGCCTGCTCCTCCAACTCCAGCATCGCGGGAAGTCCGGCTCCACTCACCGCCTGATAGCTGCAGGCAGTGAGTCGCGTGAGGCCGAACAACCTGTGCAACGGCGCCGCCGCCATCAGCGAGACAATCGTGGTGCAGTTCGGATTGGCGACCAGTGCGGGTCGCGCGGCAAGCAGATGCGCGTTGATCTCCGGCACCACCAGCGGCACGGCTGGGTCCATGCGGAAGGCGCTCGAGTTGTCCACCACCACGGCGCCCGCGGCGACGAAGCGTGGCGCCCACTCGCGGCTCGTGGCGGCATCGGCGGCCAGGATCGCCACATCAACGCCCTGCTCGGCACCCTGCTTCAGTTCCTGCACCACCACCGAGCCTGTTCCGAAGGCAAGCGATTCGCCGGCGCTTCGACTGCTCGCAAGCGCGCGAAGTTCCTTCACCGGAAACGCGCGCTCATGCAGTCGCTTCAGCGCCTCGCGGCCGACCGCGCCCGTTGCTCCCACCACCGCCACCACGCGAGGGCGTGCGGATCGCGCCGACGATGGATGCGTCACTGGTGCGGGCCCACCAGATAGAAGCGCCGCACGTGCACGTCGAACGTGGAACCGTCCTCGCGCTGCATCATGTAGCTGCCTTCCATGGTGCCCCACTGCGTCTGCAGCGGTGCAAAGCTGCTGTACTCGAACTTCTCGCCGGCAGCACGGGGTTGTGCCCGACCACGCCCATCCCCTGCACCTCATGCCGTTCGCCATCCGCGTCCACGATCACCCAGCGCCGACTGCGCAGCCGCACGCTCCCGGTGCCGTTGTTCTGGATCACGATGCGATAGTTGAACAGGTAGCGATCGGTCGCCGGATCACTGTGCGAAGGCAGATAGCGCGGCTCCACCGTCACGAGGATGCCGTCGGTCTCGCACTCGCTTCCCTTGCAGCCATGG
>RFQW01000280.1 GCA_009924765.1 Planctomycetota bacterium
GGTGACCGGCCCGACCGGCTCCGGCAAGACCACCACGCTGGCCACCATGATCGACGAGATCAACATGAACATCGAGCGGCACATCATCACCGTCGAGGATCCGATCGAGTACTACCACCCGCACAAGAAGGGCATCGTGAACCAGCGCGAGGTGGGTGGTCTGGCCGACGTGCCCAGCTTCAGCGAGGCGCTGCGCCGCGCCCTTCGTCAGAACCCGGACGTGATCCTGGTGGGCGAAATGCGCGACCTGGAGACCATCGAGGCCGCCATTAAGGCCGCCGAGACGGGCCACCTCGTGTTCGGCACCCTGCACACCACGGGCGCCGCCGGCACCATCAACCGAATCATCGACGCCTTCCCGGTGGCGCAGCAGGAGCAGGTGCGCGTGCAGCTCTCAACCAGTCTGCTGGCCGTGCTCAGCCAGGTGCTGCTGGCCCGCCATGACAAGCCGGGTCGCCTCGCTGGTTATGAGTTCCTCGTGATCACGCCCGCCATCAGCAACCTGATCCGCGAGAACAAGACCTTCCGCATCGATTCCGCCATCCAGACCGGTAAGAAGTTCGGCATGCAGCTGCTCGATGAGCATCTGTGGACCATGTACTCCAAGGGGCTGATTTCGGCCGAGGAGATGGTGGAAAAGGCCCGTAACCCGGCTGACCTTGGAGAGCGCGTTCGTCGGTCCGGGGTTGCCATCGGGCGTCCCGAACTTGAGGGAACCGAGGCCTGACGGGCTTGAGCGGGCGGTTTGCCGAGGCGTGGATGTTTGCGCCACCGGAGCCCGGTCGGTCAGTTTCCATGCCAACAAGCATTGTGTAGTTTCACAGTCGCAATCTTTCCTTGCCTGTTTTGAAACAGCAAGGCCCATTCTCCCCGAACATCATCAGGGGGAACGAGTTCTGGAGTCAGCAGCATGCCCCCAACCACCACCGTCAAGCCCGATCCATCCGATGAACGCTTCGTGCAGGCCGAGCTCAAGGGCCGCCGACTTGGCCGCGCACTGACCAAGCTGGGCAAGGTCACTCGCGAGCAGGTGCATCAGGCACTCGCGCTGCAGCAGGGCGAGAAGAAGGGCAAGAAGCTGGGTCAGATCCTGGTGGAGATGGGATTGATCACCGCCAGCGACCTGCAGGCGGCGCTTTCGGGCATGCAGGGCATGGCGTTCGTCAGCATCGCTGGCCGCAGCATCTCCGACGAGGCGCGCAAGAGCCTGACCGCCGAGACCGCGCGCAGCTACCAGGTTGTGCCCATTCAGTTCGACCCGGTGACCAAGCGACTGGTGATCGCCATGAAGGGGCCCGAGAACATCCGCGCGGTCGACGACTTGCGCATGCTCATGGGCTTCAAGGTATCGGCCGTGGTGGCGCAGCCCGAAGAGGTGGATGCGATCCTGGCCGAGCACTACGTCTCGCAGGACTCCGTCAAGGAAGTGCTGGCGAACATCGAGGGCAGCTCGGCGGTGGCGGCACTCGAGGGTCGCGGCGCCAGCATCGATCTGGCCACCCTCAACGAGGCGGCCAACGACAACAACGTGGTGCAGCTGCTCAACCTGGTGCTGCTGCAGGCCATCCGCGACAAGGCCAGCGACATCCATCTCGAGCCCTTCGAGGACGAGTTCAAGATGCGCTACCGCATCGACGGCGTGCTGTACGAGATGCAGCCGCCGCCCAAGGCCATCGCCATGGCGATCGTGAGCCGCGTGAAGGTCATGGCCAAGCTCGACATCGCCGAGCGCCGCCTGCCGCAGGACGGTCGCATCGAGCTCACCCTGAACAACGCGCCCGTGGATCTTCGCGTGGCCGTGCTGCCCACCATGTTCGGCGAGAGCGTGGTCATGCGCGTGCTCGACCGCGGCAACGTGCAGCTCAGTCTCGATCGCATCGGCCTTCGCGAGGATGACCTCGAGAAGATGCGCACGCTCATCAACAAGCCCAACGGCATCGTGATCGTGACCGGGCCCACGGGCAGCGGCAAGACGACCACGCTGTACGCGGCGCTGAACGAGCTCAACACGCCCGACACCAAGATCCTCACCGCCGAGGACCCGGTGGAATACGACATCGAGGGCATGATCCAGTGCCAGGTGAACGTGGATCAGGAACTCACCTTCGGCAAGTTGCTGCGAAGCTTCCTCCGTCAGGATCCCGACATCATCCTGGTGGGCGAGGTGCGCGATCTCGAGACGGCCCAGATCTCCATCCAGGCCAGCCTGACCGGCCACTTGGTGTTCACCACGCTGCACACCAACGACGCACCCAGCAGCATCCTGCGTCTGGCCGACCTTGGCGTGGAGAACTTCCTGCTCACCGCAACGCTCGAAGGCATCGTGGCGCAGCGCCTGGTGCGCCGCATCTGCGCCAAGTGCAAGGAAGAGTTCGTGCCCACCGAGGAGATGCTGATGGAGCTTGCCCTGAAGCCGGAGAACGTGAAGGGTCGAACCTTCTACCGCGGCAAGGGCTGCGATGCCTGCAACAAGACCGGCTACAAGGGCCGCATGGCGCTGTTCGAGATCATGACCCTCGACGACACCATCCGCGAACTGATCATGGCCCAGGCCAACACCGCCGTGCTGCGCAACGAGTGCCGCAAGCGCGGCATGCGCACGCTGCGCGAGGTGGGCCTGCTCGGCATCTACGACGGACAGACCACCATCGACGAAGTCGTCCGCGAAACGCTGGACGAGGATTGATCCCAGGCTCGCCTCAGGAACACACCCATGCCCACATTCGTCTACGAAGCCATGAACGCCAGCGGCAAGCCCCAGAAGGGCACGCTGGACGCACCGAGCAGCGAAGAGGTGATCAAGAAGCTTCGCGGTGACGGACTGTTCCCCACCAGCGTGAAGGAGCAGAAGGCACCGGCCAAGGCCGACAAGGCGAAGGCCGATGCGGGCGCGGACGGCAAGGCCAAGAAGAAGAAGGGTCTCAAGTTCAGCATGCCGGGCGGCGTGGGCGCCAAGACCATCACGCTGTTCACGCGGCAGATGAGCACGCTGCAGGATGCAGGCCTGCCGCTGCTGCGATCGCTGCAGATCCTGGAGCAGCAGCAGAAGCCGGGCAAGATGAAGACCATCCTTGGCGTGGTGTGCGAGGATGTCGAGGGCGGCAACACGCTCAGCGAGAGCTTCGCCAAGCACCCCAAGGCCTTCGACCGCCTGTACTGCAAGATGGTGGCGGCAGGCGAGGT
>RFQW01000029.1 GCA_009924765.1 Planctomycetota bacterium
GGCGAGCGTCGCACCGTCGAGCGAGGGACGCTCGGCACCCGGATAGCGGAAGGTGATGCCGTCGAAGCGGATCGACCGCTGATGGCGCGCCAGTGCGGGCTTGCCTCGATCGGCCGCATCCTCGCGCGCCGCCGTCAGGATGTGGCGCAATCTCGTCGCCGGCGCTCCCGCCGCCTGCATCTCGTTCACGAACCCCGCCAGCGGACGCATGCTGCCAGCCGCCACGGCGAGCGATCCCAGCGAAAGCACGAAGCGATCGAACTCGAGTTCACCCGCCAGAATCTGTCGCGCCGCGATCAGCGCGAGCGAGATCACCGCGAACACCGCCAGCAGTTCCACCAACGGTCCCGACAGCGATCGGGCGCGACGCACCCGCATCTCCTGACGCAGCGCCTCGTGGTTGGCACGATTGAATCGCCGCACGGCCTCACGCTCGGCGCCGGCCGTCTTCACGGCACGCAATCCCTGCAGCGCCTCGTTGGTGTTGCGCAGCAGTACCTCGCTTGCCTCCAGCGCGCCCTTCGAGCCGCGGCGGATGCTCTTGCCGGTCTTGCGCAGCACAACGCCAAGGATCGGCCCGGCCGTGAGCGCCACGATGACCAGACGCCAGTCGAACACCACCGCCGCGATGAATGCCGCGATGCCCTTGGTGACCTGCGCCAGCGTCTTGCTGGTCAGCGCCTCGAAACCGCCCTTCATCTCTCCGGTGTCGCGAAGCACGCGGCTGGTGAAATCGGTCGGGCCCTGGCGGTTCACGGTGGCAAGCGGCAGGTGGATCGCGTGCTGGAACACCTCCAGACGGATCAGTGCCGCCGTGCGCGCCGCCATGCCCATGGACACCATCTGGTGCATGAAGTTGGCGGCCGCACCCACGATCGTCATCAAGGCCAGCCCCACCATCAGCAGCACCACGCCTGCGTAGGCGGTGCTGGGCAGCAGGTCGATCAGCAAGGTCGGAAATCGAAGCGCGTCGTGCTTGTCGTTCCACTGCAACGCCAGCGTCTGCAGCGAGCCGCCCTCCTTCAGGATCAGGCGCAGCACCGGGCCCAGGCTCAGCAAGCCTGCACCGATGCCGCCGGCACTGATGGCCGCACCCACAAGCACCAGCAGCACTTCGCTGCGGCGTCGAAGCAGGCGCCTGGCAAACCACCAAAAGTCGAGCATGGAGCGAGTATCGGCGAAACAGCCCCTGGCTCGCAAGCGAAGCGACTCAGGGACCCAGAAGTTTGGCCCAGGAACTCCAGAAATCGGGCCAGCTCTTGGCGACGCAACCGGGATCGTCCACCTGCACGCCGCCATGCAATGCACCGAGCACCGCCGCACTCATGGCGATGCGATGATCGCGTTGCGTGGCCACCATCGCGGTCGCGCCAGTGCGCGGCGGACCCTGAATGCGGACCCAGTCCTCGCCGCGCTCCACGCGCACGCCAAGATCGACCAACCACGCGCGCATCGACTCGATGCGATCGCTTTCCTTCTGCGCCAAGGTGGCAAGCCCACGAATCTCGATCGGTTCGATCGATGTCGCCGCGGCTGCCATCACGGCCAGGCTTCCATCCGGCCAGCGCTCCGCGTCGATGCTGCCACCGTGCAGCGAGCCGCCGAAGCGAACCGAAAGTCCATCGGTGTCTGCGTGCATGTGCGCACCAAGCCCTGCCAGCGCCTTGGCCACCGCCACATCGGGCTGTGCGGATGTGGCCAGCAATCCAGGCACGCGGACGCAGGAACCAGGAATGACCGCCGCCAGCGCGAATCCATACGAAGCGCTCGAGGCGTCCGGTTCCACGCGTACGCGGAACGCCTGCAGCGCGCCCGGCGAAACCTGCAGCACTCCAGCGGCACTGTCCCATGTTGCACGCACGCCGCGCGACACAAGGCACTGCACGGTGAGTTCCACATACGAATCGCTTGGCATGCCGCCACGCACCTGCACCTGAAGCCCCTGCTTCATCCACGGCGCAATCAGTGCCACGGCCGAGAGAAACTGGCTGCTTGCCGGACGATCGATGGTCACGACCCCGCCGCGCGCAAACGCGTCCGCAGGCGTGATGGACAGCGGAAGCTCGTCGGTGCCGATGCGTGCAATCCTTGCACCCAGCGCGGCCAGCAGATCGGCGCCATCCTGCATGGGTCGCTTGCGCAGTCGACTCGAACCATCGAGCGTGCTCGGCTTCGTGGCCATGCACGCGGCGGCCATCAGGAATCGCGCGGGCGTGCCACCTTCGCGACCATCCAGACTCCCGCCACCCGGAAAGCGCCCGCCGACACCCTGCACCACCAGCGTGTCGGCGCCCGCCCAGCGAATGCGTGCGCCCAGCGTGCGAAGCCCCTGCGTCAGCGCCTCCACGTCATCCGATCGAAGCGCGTTCTCGATGGTGCTCTCGCCCTCGGCCAGCGCCGCCAGCATCAACCAGCGCTGCGTCAGACTCTTCGATCCGGGCGGATGCAGATCACCGATCACGGGCCCAGTCGCCCTGGGAACCACCAGCGGCGCGTTCCCTCCGTGCTGCATTCAGGCGCCCTCGGCGGTTGCCGAGCGGAACACGGCAACCACGTCCTCGACCGGAATCACGAACAGGCGGTTGTCGCCCTCGAAATCCACCGGCACGCCGTTGCGCGGATTGAACAGGATGCGGTCGTACTGCCTGATCGGATAGTCCTCATCGCGCGCCACCTGCGCGCTGATGGCCACCACGCGTCCGGTGATGGTGGGAATCTCGATCTTGTCGGGCAGGTGAATGCCCACCTTGGTGATCTTCCGGTCCTCATCCTTGCGGATGAGCACGCGCTTGCCGACCGGCTCGACGGTCTCCAGTTTCTTCACGCCTGCATTGGGCTGCGCCATGGCCGCATGGTAGCCCCGCTTGCGCACCATGTGCACTCGCCTGCACAATCGACGCATGCCAACCACGCAGCTCAAGGCCCTCATCCGCGACGTGCCCGACTTTCCGAAGCCGGGCATCCTGTTCAAGGACATCACGCCGCTGCTGCGGGATCCGGCAGGCCTCGCGCTGGCCGTCGAACTGATGGCCAATCCATTCCGCGGCGCGGGCATCACGGCAGTCGCGGGCGCGGAGAGCCGCGGCTTCATCTTCGGCACGGCGGTGGCGCAGGCACTCTCCTGCGGCTTCGTGCCCATCCGCAAGAAGAGCAAGCTTCCACCGCCGGTGAAGAGCGTCACCTACGCGTTGGAGTACGGCACCGACACGCTGGAAATTCGCGACGATGCCGTGCGCGCCGGCCAGCGCGTGCTGATGGTGGACGACCTGCTCGCCACGGGCGGCACCATGGCTGCGTGCGTGCAACTGATGAAGTCACTGGGCGCCGAGGTGGTGGGCGCAACGGTGCTGATCGAACTGGTCGGGTTGCAGGGCCGCAAGGCGCTGCCAGGGCTCGAAGTGCACGCCCCGATCACCTATTGAACGGCGCTGTCCGCCTCAGTTCGGGCTCGGGGCCTTGTCGGCCGGAGGCAGCGCCCCCTTGGGGGTGCCGGCCGTGGCCAGAACCAGCAGGAACACGATGCCCACGGTCACGAGGGCGGCGACGATGACGGCGATGGTCTTCTTGGTGCTCATGGGAGTTTGACCGCCGGAAGGTAGCCGCCTCCGGCACTTTCTGCATCCGTTTCGCGCGGCAGGCTTCTATCATGGGGCCATGACCAGCACCGCCCAGCAGTCCGTGAACACGCTCGACCATGTCGCCGACCCTCTGGCACTGATCGACGTCGACCACATCCGCTTCCTGGTTGGCAACGCCAAGCAGGCAGCATACTTTTACGCAAGCGCGTTCGGCTTCACCGTGGAGCAGGTCAGCGACCTCACCACCGGCAGCCGCAGCGCCGCCAAGTACCTGCTCACGCAGGGCAACATCCGCCTGCTGCTTGAAACGCCGCTTTCCAAGGACGCCGCCGGCTCCGAAGAGATCCGCCGCTACGGCGATGGCGTGAAGGACATCGCGCTGACCGTGTTCGACGCCACCAAGGCCTATGAGCAGGCCCTTCGCAACGGCGGCGAGAGCGCCTACGAGCCCACCGTGATCAAGGATGCCCACGGCACCGTGACCATGGCCGGCGTGAAGACCTACGGCCGCGTGGTGCACACCTTCGTCAGTCGTTCGGGCCAGTACCACCTGCCCACCGTGAAGTCGGGTGGCCAGTTCCTGCCCGGCTTCCGCATGATGAAGGACTTCGCGCTGAACGAGTACAACCGTCAGCACCCCTGCGGCCTGAAGTTCTTCGACCACTGCGTGGGCAACGTCGAGGAAGGCAAGATGAACCACTGGGTGAAGTGGTACGAGGATGTGCTTGGCTTCAAGATGTTCAAGCACTTCGACGACAAGGACATCGGCACCGAATACTCCGCGCTGATGAGCAAGGTGATGGCCAGCGGCAATCACCTGATCAAGATGCCCATCAACGAGCCGGCCGAAGGCAAGAAGAAGAGCCAGATCCAGGAGTACCTGGAGTGGCACGACATGACCCCGGGCGTGCAGCACCTCGCGCTGCGCACCGACGACGAGCTGCACAGCGTGGCAGAGCTGCGCCGCCGTGGCGTGGATTTCCTGGGCATCCCGGAGACCTACTACGAAGGCGTGTGGAAGCGTGTCGAAGCCATGCTGAAGTCCCACGGCCACGATGGCGTGAAGGAAGATCACCAGCGCGTGCGCGACCTGGGCATCCTGGTGGACGCCGACGACGAGGGCTACCTGCTGCAGCTGTTCACCAAGCCGCTGCAGGATCGCCCCACCCTGTTCTTCGAAATCATCTGCCGCCGCGGCAGCCAGAGCTTCGGCAAGGGCAACTTCAAGGCCTTGTTCGAGGCGCTTGAACTGGAGCAGGAGAAGCGCGGCAACCTGTGATGAAGGCGGCGCATGGTGGCGCAGGCAACGAGACTCGCGCCGTGATCGCCCACAAGTTCGGAGGCAGCAGCGTGGCGGACGCCTCGCGCATCGCGCGCGTGGTGGACATCCTGCTGTCGCGCAGCGAGCGTCAGGTGGTCACCATCTCGGCCATGCGGGGCGTGACGGATGCCCTGATCGCGCTGGCTGGCCAGGCCGCGGCGCGCGACGCCGGATGGAAGCAGTCCATCGAGACGCTGCTCGTCCGTCACCGCGACACCGCACAGGAACTGCTGGGCGCTCACGCCGCCGACACGCTGGCATTCCTGCAGGCCGAGTTCGACAGCCTGCGCGAACTGCTGCAGGCGCAGGAACGGGTGGGAGCGATCTCGAGCGATCTGCTGGATCTGGTGTCGGGGCTTGGCGAGGTGTGGTCCTCTCGCATGGTGCACGCCGCAGTGCGCGCTCGCGGCAATCCCAGCGAGTGGCTTGATGCGCGCGAGGTGCTGGTGGTGGACAAGACGGATCTGGGCGCCATGGTGCGCTGGGATTCCAGCGCCGAACGCCTGCGCACCGCCCTGCCCGGGCCGGCAGAACGCGTCATCGTGACCGGCTTCGTGGCACGCACCATCGCGGGACGCATCACCACGCTTGGCCGCAACGGCAGCGACTATTCCGGCGCCATCTTCGCGGCGCTGTTCGGCGCCACGGAGCTGCATGTGTGGAGCGACGTGGAGGGCGTGTTCTCCGCCGACCCGCGCGTGGTGCCTGAAGCGGTGCTCATCGATCGCCTCTCGTACGCCGAAGCGTGCGAGCTGGCCTACTTCGGTGCCAGCGTGATCCATCCACAGACCATGGGGCCTGCCTTCGACCGCGGCATTCCCATCATCGCGCGCAGCACCTTCAACCCGTCGCATGCCGGCACGCGCATCAGCGCCGAACCCGGACCGCTGCAGCCGGTGAAGGGCGTCACCACCTTCAAGGGCCTGGCCATCCTGAACATCGAGGGCGCAGGCATGATCGGTGTGCCGGGCACGGCCGCGCGCGCGTTCGAGGCGCTGCACCACGCCGGCGTGTCGGTGGTGATGATCAGCCAGGGGTCATCCGAACACTCGATCTGCTGCACCATCCGCGAAGGCGACGCGGTGTCCGCGGAACGCGCGGTGCGGGAGGCGTTTGCGCGTGAACTTGTGGCACGCCAGATCAGCGACGTGACCGTGAGCAAGGGCGTGGCCGCGCTCGCCGTGGTGGGCGACGGCATGGCTGGCAAGCCCGGCGTTTCGGCGCAGCTGTTCGACTCGCTCGGCCGCGCCGGCGTGAACGTTCGCATGATCGCGCAGGGTGCGTCGGAGCGGAACATCTCCGTGGCCATCGACGCCAGCGATGCACCCAAGGCACTGCGCGCCGTGCATGCCGGTTTCTACCTGAGCGCGCAGACGATCTCGATCGGCGTGATCGGCCCGGGCAACGTGGGCGGATCGTTCCTGAAGCAGGTGGCGACGGCGCGGGAAGGCTTGCTGCAGCGACACGGCATCGACCTTCGCGTGCGCGCCATCGCGGGCAGCCGCATGATGGCGCTTGGCGATCCGATGCTTGTACTGCACGATCCAAAGTCGCTGCTTGATCGCCCGCTCGATCTGAACGCCTTCGCTGCGCACGTGAAATCCGAGCACCTGCCGAACGCGGTGATCGTGGATTGCAGTGCCAGCGATGCGGTGGCCGATCGGTACGCCGACTGGATGCGCCGAGGCGTGCACATCGTCACGCCGAACAAGTGCGCCGGTTCGGGCCCTCTCGAGCGCTACCGCGACATCAAGGGCGCGGGCGCGCAGTTCCGCTACGAGGCCACCGTGGGCGCGGGCCTGCCGATCATCACCACCCTGCGCGACCTCGTCGATACCGGCGACGCCGTGCGCTCGGTCGATGGCGTCTTCTCCGGAACGCTGGCCTACCTGTTCAACCGTTTCGACGGCAGCGTGCCAATCAGCGAACTGGTTCTGAAGGCGAAGGAACTTGGCTACACCGAACCTGATCCACGCGACGACCTTTCCGGACTGGATGTGGCCCGCAAGCTGGTGATCCTTGCGCGCGAATGCGGATGGGCCATCAGCCTCGGCGATGTGCAGCTGGAATCGCTTGTGCCGGCGGCGCTCCGCGATGTACCGCTTGCGGATTTCCTGAAGCGCTTGACCGAACTGGATGCGCCCATGCTCGCCAAACTGCGACAGGCACAGGCCGACAAGCAGGTGCTTCGATACGTGGCACGACTCACCTCCGACCGCAAGGCCACGGTTGGACTGGTGGCGCTGCCCTCCGACCACGCCTTCGCGCACATCCAGCTCACCGACAATGTGGTGCAGTTCAGCTCCGAGCGCTACTGTCACAACCCGCTGGTGGTGCAGGGCCCTGGCGCCGGCCCCGAGGTGACGGCCGCCGGCGTGTTCGCCGATCTGCTGCGCGTGGCGGCCTCGTTGGGAGCACGCCTGTGAATCGCGCCACCGCCGAGGCACCCCCGTCGGTTGGCAACGTGGCCGTGGGCTTCGACATGCTGGGCCACGCACTGGAAGGCCGCGGCGACCGGGTGACCGTGACGCGCACCGCAACCGGCATGGTGCGCGTGTTGGCGGTGCACGGCATCGACCCGCCACTGCCGCTCGAGGCCCGACCGCAACACCGCTGGGCGCGCGCTGCTTGCGCTGCTTGCGCAGTGCCCGGCTGGAACGGGCTTCGATATCGAGATCGACAAGGGCATCGCGTTGGGATCTGGCATGGGCGGATCGGCGGCCTCCAGTGCAGCGGCCGTGGTGGCTGCCAACGCCACACTCGCCGCGCCACTGGATGAAGCCACGCTGTATCAGGCCGCCATGCAGGGCGAATCAGCCGCAAGCGGCAGCGCCCACGGCGACAACGTTGCACCCGCGCTGCTCGGTGGGCTGGTCATCGCGCCCGCACAGGGCGCCGCAGTGCGCGTGCCCGTGCCAGCGTGGCTGCATGCCGCCGTGGTGCGTCCGCACTTTCCGCTGGAGACTCGCGCCAGCCGCGCGGTGCTGTCGGCCCCGTATCCGCTGCATGACTTCGTGGTGCAGAGCGAAGGCCTCGCGCTGCTGTTGGCGGGCTGCTTCGCGAACGATGCATCGCTGATCCATCGCGGTTTCCGAGATGTTCTGGTGGAGCCGCGCCGCGCGCCGCTGATCCCGGGCTTCGCTGCCGTGAAGCAGGCCGCGCTCGATGCGGGCGCACTGGGGGCGAGCATTTCAGGCGGCGGCCCAAGCGTGTTCGGCTGGTTCGAATCTCGCGCAGCGGCGACCGTGGCAGCCAGCACGCAGGCAGGCCTGCACAGCGATGCGCTGGTGAGTGCGGTGAATGCGCCTGGCGCAAGGGTGATCGCATGATCGTGCACAGCACGCGTGGCGCAAGTTCCGCATCGCTGTCCGAAGCCATCGCGCAGGGACTGGCACCCGACGGCGGTCTGTACATGCCGCCACAGTTGCCGCCGCGTGCGATCGACTGGGGTCCCGACCTGCGCACGCGCGCCACCAACCTGCTGGCACCCTACTTCGCCGATGACGCGCTCAGCGCGCACGTGCCAGCCATCGTTGCCGAGGCCTTCAACTTCGACGCGCCGCTGCGTTGGCTTGATGAACGCACCGCGCTGCTTGAACTGTTCCACGGCCCCACCGCCGCCTTCAAGGACTTCGGCGCACGCTTTCTTGCGGCCACGCTTGCGCGCCTGGTGCCGGCGGGCGCCACCACCACGGTGCTTGTCGCGACCTCCGGCGACACCGGCGCGGCGGTCGCGAGTGCCTTTCACGGTCGCCCCGGCTTCCGTGTGGTGATCCTGTATCCAGAGGGCCGCGTGTCACCGCGTCAGGCGCACCAGCTGGGCGCTTTCGGCGACAACGTGCAGGCGTGTCGCGTGGCGGGCACCTTCGACGACTGTCAGGCCATGGTGAAGACCGCGCTGGGGAACCGCGACCTGGTGCAGCGCCACCGCCTCACCAGCGCCAACAGCATCAGTCTTGGGCGCCTGCTGCCGCAGATGGCCTACTACGCGCACGCCGCACTTGCCTGCGCCAAGGCCGAGCGCGCATTGCCCAGCTTCATCGTGCCCACGGGCAACCTCGGCAACGCCTTCGCCTGCCTGCTTGCGCGCGAGCGTGGCCTGCCGATCGGTCGCGTGATGCTGGCCACCAACGCCAACCGCGCGCTGGTGGCACTGGCCGCCACGGGCCGCTACGAACCCAGCAAGACCATCGCCACGCTTGCCAACGCCATGGATGTGGGCGCGCCCAGCAACGCCGAACGACTGCTGGCCCGCTTTCCGAACGTGCAACGCGTGATCGACGCAGACTGGGCGGATGACGAGGCCATTCGCGAGGCGATTCGTCGCGCGCACGCCGAGCACGGATTGGCCATCTGCCCGCACACCGCCTGCGGCATGGAGGTGCTGCGCAGGCGCCGCGAGCGCGGCGACACCGACACCTGGGTGGTGGCCGCCACCGCGCACGCGGCCAAGTTCGACACGGTGGTGGAGCCGATCATCGGCGCGCCGGTGCCTGTGCCCGAGCCGCTGGCTCGCCTGCTTGCATCACCAAGCCACAGCATGCCGATGTCGGCAGATGCTGCGGCGTTGATGCGGCTGCTTGGCTGAAGCGCTCAGCGACCTTCCACGCGGTAGAAGCCGCGCGGATTCACCATGAAGTAGGCGTCGAAGGGCTCGAGCGGCGGCAGCGACATGTAGGTCTTGCCACTCTCGTCGGTCTTCAGCATCATGAACCAGTCCGGCAGACCGCCACGATCACCGGGCTTCTTGCGGATGCCTTCCTCGCGGATCTCGTTGGCGATGTGGTCGATCCACTTCAGGGCCAGCGCACGATCGGCGAACTCGTCCCAGTCGCCGCTCTTCTTGGCGGAATACATCTTGGACTTGAACTCGTCGAGCGTGATGCCCATCTTCTTGGCGATCGGCTCGGCCAGGCGACGCTCCCACTCCTGCATCGTCTTCACTTCCTGCTCGATGTCGGTCATGTTGCCCGAGGCGCTGCTCGACATCTGGTGGTGCAGGATGATCGCGTTGGGATAGGCGTAGCTGTTCGGCGACAGCGTGGCGATGGTGGCCGCCATGCTCGCGGCGAAGCTCTTCACCACCACGTGGATCGGCGCCTTGCTGCTCTCGATCGCCTTCAGGATGCGGTAGCCCTCCATCACGCTGCCGCCCGGCGAGTTGTTGATCACGATGAAGATGGGCTTGGTGGGATCCTGGTTGTTGTAGAAGTCGATGCGGTCGCACACGCGGCTGGCCGTGCCCGAGACGATCGGCCCGTCGAGCGGGATCTTGCGGTCACTGATGGTGAGCACGCCGTCCTTGAAGGGCTGCTCGGGATACGTCACCGGCGCGTTGATGGCGTCCTTCCACTTGTTGTCGTCATCGCGGAAGGTCAGGCGGGCGGCGATCGTGCGCGCCTCGGCGTCGGCGCGCATCTGCTCGTCAAGCACGCGCGACTGCTCGGCGCGGCGCTTCTCCAGTGCCAGCGCGTTGTTCAGGGCAAGCTCTTCCTGCTCGCGCTTCAGCGTGGAAAGCTTCGCCTTGTGTTGCGCATCCAGCAGTTCCTGTGCGGAGGCCAGACGCGTGATCTGCGCCTTGCTGTCCGCCAGCTCCGCCTCCAGCTTGGCCGTCTGCAGTTCGCGCGCCTGCTTCAGACGCTCGCGTTCGGTGCTCGACGCAGCGAACTCCGCCTTCAGCTTG
>RFQW01000281.1 GCA_009924765.1 Planctomycetota bacterium
GCAATCCGAGCGTCCGAGCGTTTGCGGGGCAGGGTGGCCCTTCCGGCGCTGTCTGGCCCGCTCCCCCGAACCACCGCCCCAAAGGCGAGAGCGCGAAAGGCCCGCCACGACGCCCCACGCGGGCCGATTCGGCCACGCCGCCAGTCGACGAAAAGGCCCGCCTCGACTTCGAGGCGGGCCTTGAACTCAGTGTTAGCACCGTATGCGGAGGATAGGTATGGCTACCGGAAATCGCTGGGTTGCAGAGAAGGCGCTCGGGGACGGGACGCGTCCCGAACCTTCCAGCCGATCTCAGCGACCGCGCCGCGCACGAGCTAGCCCCGCCAATCCAAGGAGCGGAATTACTCCGGGCGCGGGTACCAGCTCATACTGAAGGTCGTCCATCGCGAACGCTCCTCCCGGGGCCACGCCGAACTGCGATGTGTACTGGTTGGTGATGACGATTCGATCGACCTCGAGCCCGTTTACGGATGGGGCGATGAACGTCGGACCTGCGATGGTGATCATTGAACGAATGTCAAACACCATGTTGGAGCCGGAGTAACCGACAACCCGAAGCTCATTCGAGATGCCCGCCCAGATTGCGGTGAACCACGCACCGCCGAAGGTCCAGCGCCCGCCGTCAGCGCGGGTGACGAAGTACTCGGATGGCTGCCAGATCGAGTAGTTCATCGAGCAGGCCGCCTGGTTTCCGCTTGTGACCCCGTTCACCGCTGCAGGTTGCCCCACCGCACCGGTCCACGGAGCTGTCGGGCGGTAGTACCCCCAGATGTTGTAGTACTGGGGTGATTCGAAGTTCTGGTTGGTGGAGGTGAACAGGAAGCCACCGGAATCCGCACACGGGGCCAGGTCGACGTACTGGTAGTGACGCGTCGGTGCCGGGAGATCGTCGAACGTGACGACACCGGCCGATACCGTCGGTGCAAGGAGTAGCCACGGGACAAATGCTGCTGCGATCCGCAATTGTTTACGCCAGAGGACGGGCCACCGTCGAGCAACGTAACAAAAGTTCATTTGTCGCATTAGTTGTTCTCCTCAAGAGCGATCGCTAGAACCGTTACGGTTTCGCACAACTGTACCTGTGTAGATACCGGGAGGACTCTTGCGAATTGCCCTAGTTCGTTCAGGCTCGCGAAGCCAAGCGCATTGGCTGCCATCTCTACGGAGATCGGGATCGGATTGGAGACGGACCATTCATCAGCCTGGCAATCCAGTCGGATCATGGATCCGCTTCCCGTGCCGATCCAGTTCCAATTGCCAAGGAAGATTCCAAGATCTGCCCCGTCCACCACGCCATCCCCGTTCATGTCGGCGTTTAGTGAACCGGTCGGGCTTACCGGTCCCCATAGGCCAAGCAGGGCACCGAGATCTGCGCCGTTCACCCGCAGATCGCCGTTTAGGTCGGAAGGCTCCGTGAGGAGGACCATCTGCTCGCTGCCGGCGGCCCCTTCGCGGGTGTCGCGCGCGATACCGACGGCGACCCCGGTCTGGGTGATGTCGTGAATCGCCTCAATCGTGATTCCAGGTGGTCGGATGGTGATTTCGTCGGCGTCAAAGGCGCACCATTCTGTCGATGGGTTTGCTTGTTCGCGACCAATCCAGATGCAGCCGTGAAGTTCCCCCGCAGGATCTCTGAAATCGGTGCCAGCAGCTCCCACGCCGATCCATCGCCAAGTTGCAGGCAGGCTGCTTTGCGGCGCAGCGACAGCGATTATCTTTGCAATTCCGGATTGGCTACGACCAAATCCGCCGCCAATTTGCACGTGCTTGTGCAGATCGAAGAGGCGTCGAGCCGATTCGGGCGCAAGCGGATCGAGAACCACTGCGGCATGAGCATCAGCACAATTGTTGGATGAGCAAGGATCGAAGATGGGCGCACGTCGCTCCTCAATGATTCCAGCGAAGGCCGAGGATCTTCCCGCACTTGCATTTCCGACAGCCACGGATGCGAGTCGGACGTCTGAGACGCTTACCAATTCCGCCCCAACGATTCGCACGCATGGCACATCATTCGGGTTCCATCCATCACAGGCCGCGCAATGCTGCACGACGTCTAGATCGCCGGACTGATTCCAGGCGAAGCTGTCCCAATACTGGGTCCAAACGCACAAATTCGTTGGGCCAGTAACGGTCTGTCGCCGACTGCCGAGGGCATAGCAAGCTTGCCACGCCGAAATCGCGCCATCCGTAGGCGGAATCACTGCCTCTGAGAACGACGATATCTGAGGTCCGACAGTCGACCACGCCGAACACCAATCTGCGCTCAGTTGATCATCGAAGGGCGTTCCCGGGATCCCAGCGGTCCCGACACGTACCCCAAATGATCGAGCCCAAAGCCCGTGATGAACGGCGGCGAGAGCGCCCGTTACGAGAGCGTTGTGAACGCTGCTTGAGTCAGCCGCGCCGACAGCAAGCGCCATCGAATCCACGGCCTGTCCGGCGCACCATTGGTCGCTGGCAGCGAACAGTTCGGTTGGCGTCGAGCCGCCGGCTTCTGCGGTGGCGGTCGGTTGCCAGGCCGATGCGGCTACTGTTGGTTTGTCGTTCGAATCAAAGAGCAGGGCCCCGACCACTGTTCCTGCGTCGTTGGCATCGGTCGCGATGCTGCCGATTGCGCTGTTTAGAAGAGGCAACGGTGTCGATCCGCCCGGACTTGTGCCTGAGCGGGGACCCCACCGCATAGCACGGCATCCTGCCAGTCCGCTCTGCCCGTCTGACAGCACGGTACCAATGATGGTGTCACCAAGAATAATCCGGAACCTAAGCCCTTCGCCTGCAACGCCAAGACGTGGCCAATAGGCCAGAGTGAATGGGCTGTTTGATTCGATTGCTCTTGGCCCGAGCGAGGTTTCCAGCACGATCGCTCGGTACACCGGGGGAGTCGCATATGCCTCGAGTGCGATTGTCATCAAGATCACTGCGCCGAATTCAAACGGAAGCGAGATACGGGTTTTTAACGGGCGAAAGTTTGACATCTTGAGTCACTCCTGGCGGCTCTAGCCCGTCTGGGTTGTTCGAATCAGCTTCGTCGCGAAGGCCGTTCCGGCAGATTCGAGTTGTGTTATGTCGCGTTCTGGTCAGCAACTCATGGGTTCGGCAAGTCAGCCTTCGCGGCGAACAGCTTGACTCCGGATGGAATCACACATCCCATCACAACCATCACCGTCCGACCCGCCCCGAC
>RFQW01000282.1 GCA_009924765.1 Planctomycetota bacterium
GCGCCCACCGGCTTGGCGGCGTCCTTCGAAAGCAGCCCCATGCGCGTGTACTTCTCGCGGTACTTCGCGTCCAGGCGCGCCTGATGGTTGCCCAGGTCCACGCGACGCCCGTCGATGAAGGCGATCAGCGGCTCGCAGGTCATCTCCATGGGCGTGCCGCTGACGATCTGCAGCGTGGCCACCTTGCCGGGCTCGATGGTGCCAAGCTTGTCTCCCACGCCGGCGATGGTGGCCGCGTCGCTGGTGATCGATCGCAGCGCCACATCGCGCGGCAGGCCGTAGGCCACCGCGGTGGCCGCGTGATCAGGCAGGTGTCGCTCGTTGGATGGATCGCTGCCCGTGGCGATGCAGAACGGAATGCCCGCCGCCTGCAGGCGCGCGGGCAGGGCGTACACGTCGTCCACCGCGCTGGCTGCGCGGCGCGGCAGGCGATGCGTGCCCGCCACGATCACCGGCACGTTGTGCTGCTTCAGCAGCGGTAGGCACTGCTCGGCGCCGGTGCCGCCCCAGATCACGGGCTTCAGGCCGCGTCGCGTGGCCCACAGCACCGCGCTCTCGATGGCGCTTGGCGAGTTGGCGGTGAAAAGCACCGGCTCTCGGCCGCGCACGGCTTCCACCATGTTCTGGAAGCGCAGGTCGCCGGGCGTGCCCTTGGGGTCGGCGTCGGTGGCGTCGGCCCAGGCCTTGGCCTGATCGAAGAATCGCTCGATCTCCTTCAGTTGCTTGCCGGCGTCGCGCTTCTGGTCCTCCACGCTCTTGTCCATCCACGGCGCCACGATGGGCTCGCTCACGGGCCACTGCACAACCAGACCGGCGCGCGGCACGATGGTCTGGTTCTCGCTGGTCCAGCCGTCGAGCCGCATCACGCTGGCGTGGCCGCTCACGGTGCCGCCCTGCGGGAACAGGCACGTGGTCAGCACGCCGCCGGCGCGCGCCACGGGAATCAGGTTGCTGTCGGGATTCACCGCCACGCACGCGCGCGTTTCAGGGTGGAAGCTGCCGAACTCCACGCGGTCGTCGGTGGCGCTGACCTGCAGCACCTCCACCAGACCCAGCACGCTGCCCAGATTGATGTAGCCGGGCAGCACGGTCAGGCCCTTGCAGTCCACGGTCTGGCAGTTGGCTGGAAGCGCGGTCGGTTCGCCCGCACCCACGGCGGTGATCACGCCCTTGTCGAACACCACGAAGCCGTTGTCGATGGGCGCCTGACCCGCCTTCGCCGGATCGATGCGCGCATGCACCAGCGCGATCGGACGGTTTTGCGGTGCGGCGGCCGGCATCTCGCTCTGCGCGAAGGCGAGCGAGGTTGTGGCGAGCGCGAACATGGTTGCAACGCGGTTCATCGTGAGCCCTCCAGCATCAGCTTCCATCCTTCGGCGCTTCCGCCGCAACCGCAATCACCTGGCCCGATCGAGTCGGGATCACGGCCCTTGCGCACCAGATCGATCAACGAGTCGCGGCGCGCATCCAGCATGCGAGCCAGCATGTTGGCGGGCTTGGCGTCGGCGGGCTTCGCATCCGCAGGCTTGGCGTCCTTGGGCGCTTCGGGCGCCTTCAGCGCACCGGCCTTCTCGCCATCCACCACGGCCAGTTCCAGCAGCTTGGCGCGCGCCTTCTGGTCGCGCTCGCGCATGGCGGTGGCCTTGGCGCGGTCGAACATGCATGCGCCCTCGATCCACGTACTGTCCGCCAGCGAGAAGCTGCTCAGCGGGTCGCCGCTCCAGATCACGAAGTCGCCGTCCTTGCCGCTTTCCAGGCTGCCCACGCGAGCGTCGATGCGCAGCTGCTTCGCCGGGTTCAGCGTGACGAACTTCAGCGCCTCTTCCGGTGGGCAGTTGCCGTACTTCACCGCCTTCGCGGCTTCCATGTTCATGCGGCGCGCCATCTCGTCGCTGTCGCTGTTGAAGCTCACCACCACGCCCACATCGCGCATCATGGAGCCGTTGAAGGGGATCGCGTCCATCACTTCCATCTTGTAGGCCCACCAGTCGCTGAAGGTGCTTGCGCCGGCGCCGTGCTTGGCGATCTCGTCGGCCACCTTGTACCCCTCCAGCACGTGCTGCAGCGTGCCGATCTTGAAGCCGAACTCATCCGCCAGTCGCAGCAGCATCAGGATCTCGTCCTGTCGGTAGCTGTGGCAGTGGATGATGCGCTTGCCCGCCAGGATCTCGGCCAGCGTGTCCAGCTGCAGGTCGCGGCGCGGCGGCATGGTGGTTGCCTGCGCGTCGGGACTCAGCGCGGCGTAGGTCGCCTGCTTGGCCGCGTACTCGCGTGCCGCGCGGAAGCTGTCGCGAAGCAGCGCCTCCACACCCATGCGCGTGTTCGGATAGCGGTTGCGAGGACGCGTCACGTTTTCGCCCAGCGCGAACTTGATGCCGCCGATCGCGTCCGGGAAGCGGTAGTCCTCGGCGCTTCCACCCCACTTCAGCTTCACCACGCTGTTCTGACCACCGATCGGATTGGCGCTGCCGTGCAGCTGGTTGGCCACGGTCAGGCCACCGGCCAGCTCGCGGAACCATCCCTGCGCGTCCGGGTCGATGCAGTCACCGATGCGGCACTCGGCGGTGTCGTTCTTGGTCCACTCGTTCACGCCACCGGTGATGCCCGTGTGGCTGTGGCAATCGATCAGGCCGGGCGTCACGTGCTTGCCGGTGGCGTCGATCACCAGCGCGTTGGCGGGTGCCTTCAGGTTGCGACCCACTTCCTTCACCTTGCCGTCCTGCACCAGCAGGTCCGCGCCTTCCATCTTGCCGGCGGGGCCGCAGGTCCAGATGGTGGCGTTCTTCACCAGCACGGTCTGTGCGGCGGTGGGGGCATCCAGTCCGTACTCGCCAAGCGGCGTGGTGCGCGGAATGAACGCGAGCGGATCGATCGTCTTCGCCGCGGGCGCCTTCGCCACTTCGGCGGGCTTGGCATCCGCGGGCTTCGGAACCTCGCGACGCGTCAGCGTGAACGGGATCGTTCGGCCATCGCTGGTTTCGGCGGTGCCTTGCACACTGTCGCCGGTCACCACGGCGGTGCATCGCAGCAGGCCATCCACGCCAAAGGCCTCGCCCTTCAGCGTGAAGCCCACGCGATCCAGATCGAAGTCCACGCGCTCGGCGGCGTACTTCACGGGCTCGGGTGCCTTGGGCGCCTCGGCAGGCTTGGCTGGCGCGTCGGGC
>RFQW01000283.1 GCA_009924765.1 Planctomycetota bacterium
CCTGCTCCGCGGCGGCAAGCTCCGTCTTCAGTCGATCCACCGCGGCGGTGTAGGCCTGCTGCAGCGAATCGAATCGAAGCTGGCGTTCGCTGCGCTGGCGTTCCTCGCGCTCGCGACGATCCCGCGCCTCGGCTTCCATGCGGGCCAGCGATTCGGCGCGCGCCTTCGCCTGCTCGGCGATCGCTCGCTGCTGTTCGCGCTGTGCGGCGGCGGCACGACGGCTTTCCTCGTGTCGACGCTCCTCGCGCACGCGCTCGCGCTGGGCACGCGACTGCACCAGACGATCGCGCCACGACGAGACTTCCTGCGAGAAGCGCTGCACCTTCGCCGCATCCGCGCCCTTGCTCACCATGCCCTGCACGCGCTCGTGCAGCAGGCGATCGAAGGCGGCGTCCATCACGTCGCGCCAGGTGCGGCGGTACAGCTCGAGTTCAAGCGGCGGCACACCCATGCGTGGGGCGAGCGCCTTCAATCCGCCGATGGGGTCGTTCTGGTGGCGGCGCACCAGGTCGCTGAGCTCGGCCGGGGTGTCCACGGCCAGCCGCGCCCGGTTGAACAGTTCGCCGATCGACAGGATGGTGGCGTGCTCGTGGGCATCCACCGCGCGACCCGTGCTGAGTCGTCGTGATTCCCACCCATCGAGGTGGGCCTCAAAGGTCATGGCGGAAGAGCCCATTGCCGGTGTGAGATCGGTTCAACGCGCCGGCAAATTCAACGAATCCGCCGGGATCGCGAGGAAATGGGGACGCGTCCGATGCTGTCTGATAATAGTGGCTTCAGGCATTCAAAAACGAACTTTGATTCCGGATCCGGTGTTCGGCCCGCGCGCGTTCCAAACAGGCATCCAACTAGCCTTCGCGGCACTCGCACAACCCCCCCGCCACGGCATTTCTTCGCGTCCCCCATGCAACACACCAACTTCCGAATCGCCGATGCCAAGGTGTGGCACGCGCTCCGCAAGCCCGAGCGCATGCGCCTGTTCGAGGCCGTGCGCAGTTCGGGCGGCTGCTCCGCGCAGCAACTCGCCGTTCGCGTGGGCATGTCTTCGCCGCTGACCCACTATCACCTGAAGCTGCTCGCCGCCGCCGGTCTGCTGCAGAACGCCAAGGGCAAGCGCTATCGCGGCAAGGGCGGCGTGTTCACCGCCGCCACGCAGACGATCCAGATCGTCGTTGACCCGAACGATGCCACACAAGCCCGTCGAGCACGCATGCTGATGCAGGCATGGTTCGAGCTTTCACAGGAAGCCACGCAGGTTGCCAACGGCACGCATGACTGGCAGCGATGGGAGAAGCTCACCAAGGCGGAATGCAAGCAGATCGACGCGCACATGCAGGCGATTCATGAATTGATGGAGCGCGCCTCGGCGCGGCGCGCGGGACGCACCGATGTGACGGCCGCCACCCATGTGGTGACCACCGCGATCCAGCCGCTCGCATCAACGGGGCTTGCCGCTCCCGGATGGAAGCTGATCGCCGGCGGGCGCGGCGGGCGGCGCAACGGGCGCTGACAGGCGCGCCACGATGGCCTTGATGCGCGGAGTGGGGCTGCGCTGCGCGAGATCGCGGAGGGCGGCCAGTTCGGTTGTGGCCTGATCCGGCTTGCCCGCGGCGCGCAACGCCAGCACCAGCGCCTCGCGCGATTCCGCCTCCACGCGCGTGTCATCGGTGCGCATGGCGCTGTCCACGGCCTTTCGCGCGATGCGCTCGCGTTCCGATCGGTGGTTGCACCAGCGACCTCGACCAGAAGGGTGGCCACGGCCAAGTGCCAGGCTGGACCATCCTGCGCATCGTCGGTCGCCACGACCGCCTTCTGACGCGACTGCGCAACCTCTTCTGCAGGCCCCACGCCACGCAAGGCTCGAAGTTCCTGCGCCATCGCGAGCAGCCGCAGTTCCGGCGCCACCGCCTCGCCCTTGCCGCTTGAAGCCTTGCCCGTGCGCTGCAGCTCGGCGTTGCTCACCGTGTCGCGCACCATTTCCAGCGCTTCCTTGAACTGGCCCTGGTCGTTGCGGGATCGTGCGCTCTCGATGCCCGCCGCCAGCATCATGCGCAACGCGGTGTTCTCGTACTGCGACACGGCACCCGCCTTCTGTGCGGCCTTGAGCCACGCGTCGGCACCGGCGCGCTGGGCGGTCACATCGTTCGCATCCAGCGCGGTCAGGTACAGCAGTTCCTGCCAGAGGCACACGTCGATGTATCGCTGCGCGTCGTCCTTCTTCTCTTCCACCCACTGGTTGACCTTGGTCAGGTTGTCGCGCACCAGGTCGCGTGCCTCGTCCAGTCTGGCGAGCGCCAGCAGGTCGCATGCGGTGTAGTAGCGGGCCAACATGGCTTCGCGCTTGCGGCTGTTGATCCACTTCGCATCCTTGCCTCGGCCAATGAGCAGCACCTGATCGCGGATCTGCGCGAGTTTGCGGCTGGCTTCAAGCGCCTCCGCAAGGTGCCGATCATCCACGAGACACTCCCGGAGACGCTGGACCGCGAGCCCCGACTGGAGCAGCAGTTCCACATCCTCCGGCTTGGCCTTCGACATCTGCTCCAGAATGTCGCTTCGCTCCTTGAAGGCCTCGCGGGCCTGCTTGTAGTCGGGCACGTTGTAGAGCATGTCGCCGCGCGCAAGCAGGGCCTGCGCCAGATTGCGCCGTTCCTGATCGTCGCCGCTCGCTGCAAGCGCGGCGCGCGCACGGTCCACGTACGTGCGCGTGAGCGCGACACCCTCGGCGTAGTTGCTGGTGCGCCTGAGGATGAGCGACTTCTTGTAGAGAAGCGACATCACTTCGCGTTGCACCTTCATGTCGACGGGGTCGCGGGCGATCCGCCGCTCGGCGAGTTGCAGCGCATCGTCGATCTTGGCGAGCGAATCCTTGGGGTTTGCGGCGAGTTCCGAGGTCTTGGTGCCCAGCTTGTCCACCTCCGCGATCGCGGCCTTGTAGGCGGCCCTTTCCTCCTCGGCTGCCTTCGCCGCGGCGGCCTGCGCCACACGCGCGCGCTGGGCACTCTGGTACCACGCCACGCCACCCACGGCCGCGGCCAGGCACGCGACCACCAGCAGCACGCGCACACGATGGCGGCCCAGCCACTTGCTGGTGCGATAGCCCGCGCTGTCGGGCGTGGCCGTGACGGGCTCACCC
>RFQW01000284.1 GCA_009924765.1 Planctomycetota bacterium
CGGACGGTGCCGTGTCGCCCGTCGACGACCGCAATGTGCGTGAACTGGTGCGCTCGCTGTGCGAGGTGCGCGCGGGCGCCATCGCCACCGACGGCGCCAAGCCCGAATGGCTGGTGGGTTCGATCGAGGTGGCGGGTGCCGAAGGCGGCGTGCGCACCGTTCGCCTGTGGCGACTGCCCGACGGCAAGTGGGCCATGCACGACGGCGACGGGCCGGTGCGCATCTTCAGCGCCAACCTGCCGATGCCCATCCAGCCGCAGGATCACCCGCCGAAGCGGTAGTGCAGCAGCGCGTCGGGGCCGCGGCGGTGCACCGACAGCAGCCGCATGGGCACGCCGTCCTCGATGCGCATGGTGGTGAAGCCGCGCACCGGGCCGAAGGCTTCCTCATCGGCCAGCAGTCGCGGGCCCACGAACACCCATGCCTCGTCGATCAGCCCTTCGCGCAGCAGCGCGCCGGTCAGGCCGCCGCCCGCCTCGATCAGCACGTTGCTCACGTCGAACTCGCGGCGCAGCGCTTCCAGCAGGCCGCGGAAATCGCTGTGCTGCTTCATGCAGCCCACGCCCAGATCACCCAGCGCGCGGCGATGCTCGCTCTTCTCGCCGAAGGCCTTCGGCAGCGTGGTCACCACGGTGCGATGCTCGCGCGCGGTGCGCACCACCTGGCGATCGAGCGGCAGCGTGAGTTCGGGATCCACCACCACGCGCACGGCGTTGCGGCGCGGCGTGCCAACGCGGCAGGTGAGCAGCGGATCGTCGCGCATCACCGTGCCGATGCCGGTCAGGATGGCGTCCACGCGGCCGCGCTCGCGGTGCACCATCGCGCGGCTGCGGTCGCCGCTGATCCACTTGCTGTCGTGCGCGCGCGTGGCGATGCGGCCGTCCACCGTCTGCGCCCACTTGGCGATCACCCACGGCAGGGCGGTGGTGACGCGCTTCACGAAGGGCGCGTTCAGGTCGCGCGTCTCGGGCAGGCTCAGCTGCTCGCACGCGATGTCCGCGCCGCGCAACCATGCCTCGCCACCCGCGGCCTGCGCGTTCGGATCGCGGCCTGCGCGTTCGGATCCTTCTCGCCGTAGATCACGCGCGCGATGCCGGCGGTGCGCAGCGCCTCCACGCAGGGCGGCGTGCGCCCGTGGTGCGTGCAGGGTTCCAGCGTGATGATGGCGGTGCCGCCGCGCGCCTTTGCGCCTGCACGCTTCAGCGCCTCCACCTCGGCGTGCGCGCCGCCGATCTTCCGGTGGTAGCCCCAGCCCACCATCGCACCGTCGCGGTCCAGCACCACGCAGCCCACCATCGGGTTGGGTTCCACATGACCGTGCCCGCGCACGGCCAGGCGCGCGGCGAGGCGCATCCAATGTTCCGTCGCGTGCCGGGGACTCATGCAACAACCTCCGTGGCATGCATCGGGCTTGCAGCGCCCGCGGATCGTTGGCCGTCCCATCGGATCTCGGCGACCAGCAGATCATCCTCGGCGACGCGGCTGCGCCAGCTGTCGATCAACTGCACGAGGTGCGCACTCCAGTCGGCTGGCGCCTGGTCGCGGCTGAACGATGCATCGAGGCGTTCCTGCCCGAACATGCGCTCGCGGCCGTCGCGCGCCTCGGTGAGGCCATCCGTGTACAGCAACAGCGTGTCGCCGGCGGCCATGGGAATGGCGTGGTCGTCCGTCTCGAACACCGGTTCCTCCACGGCGCCGAGCACGGTGGTGGTGCTGTCGAAGGCCTGCACGCTGCCATCGCCGCGGCGGCGCAGCACCGGCGGGTGACCCGCGCTGGCGTAGCGCGCCTCGCCGAGCCGCGCATCCATGTGCAGCGCCACGCCCGTGGCATGAATGCCCTGACGAGAGATCGTGAGCAGGCAGTAGCGATTCAGGCGACCCAGCAGGGCACCGGGACCGATGTCCGGTTCCTCGGCGATGATGCGCTCGATCTCGCCGGAGAGTCGCGCCACCGTCATGGCGGCGGCAAGTCCGTGGCCCGACACGTCCAGCAGCACCAGACGCAGTCGACCATGTGCGTCCACCGAGGAATGCAGGTAGTCGCCACCCACCTCGTCGGCGGGCACGTGTGCGTAGCGGAACGAGACGCCCGGCAGCTGCACGGGTTCCGGAAACAGCGATGCCAGCACCGCGCGCGCCTGCGCCAGTTCATGGCGCGTGCTGCGAAAGCTGCGGTCCAGCATGCGCGTCCGGAAGCGATGTCGATGCCGGGCCATGCGCCACCAGCACACGCAAAGCCCGGGAAGCAGCACCAGTGGCGCAACCAGCGAAGCCGCCGCGGCCGCGAGCCAGCGTTGCGCCACCGGCGAAAGGGAACCGGCATCCACCTGAATCGCCGGATCGCCGCCGCCTCCAAGCGCCGCGAAGACCACCTGCGAAAGCGCGTACAGCGCCAGCAGCGGCCACATGGGCCGCAGACTCTCGCGGATGGTCCATGGCAGGAACAGGCAGGCGATCAGGTACCGCAGCGCCAGTTCGCTGAGGCTGCTGAACTGCGAGGCATCGACCAGCAGTCCGTTGGCCATCTGCATGGCGAGCCCGTTGATGCCGGTGAGCAGCACGAACAGCGAGGCGGCTCGAAGCAGTTCCTTGCGCGTGTGCAGCGTTGGTCGCACCCGCCACATGAACCACGCGCACAGCCCCAGGGTCACGGCCGAAGCTCCGAGAATGATCCATGACGATGTCGCCGAGATCTCGCTCCCGTCCATCCCGCGAAGCGACAGCGTGCGTGGCGCGATCAGGGCCACCACGGCGGCGGTGGCGCCGATGCAGCGCATGAGCATGGTGGCCCCCAGCAGCCAGGCGAAGCGCCTGCGCAGCCATCGCTCCAGCTCGCGCTCGTACTCCGCCGCGAAGATCGGTGCATCGGCTGCCATGCGTGCGAGCGTAGCCGCCCCGCGAACCCAAATGAAAGGGCCCGTCCATGCGGACGGGCCCTTGTTCAGTCACATGGTTGCGCGGTTCAGGCCTTCGCCAGCACTTCGTCCTTCAGGCGATCGGGCATGATGCGGTAAGTGCACGGCTCCATCGAGCTGCTCGCGCGACCCTGGGTCATGCTGCGCAGCGTGGTGGTGTAGCCGAACAGCTCGCTCAGCGGCACTTCGGCGGTGATCAG
>RFQW01000285.1 GCA_009924765.1 Planctomycetota bacterium
TCCGTTTCGGCGGAACACCTGGTGTCGGATGTGCCGATCGGCGTGCTGCTTTCGGGTGGCGTGGATTCGGCCGCCGTGACAGCCATGGCCGGCACACGAACCCGCCTGCACGCGTTCACCGTTGGATTCGATGATGCACGCTTCGACGAGCGCGCGGGAGCGCGCCGCACCGCCAAGGCACTGGGCGTGCCGCTGATGGAACTCGAGGCTCACGCGACGGACATGCTGGACTGCATTCCACGCATGCCGCAGATCTTCGACGAACCCTTCGCCGATTCCAGCCAGCTTGCAACCTGGCTGATCAGCCGACTGATGCGCCAGCACGCCACCGTGGCGCTGTCCGGCGATGGTGGCGACGAGGTGTTCGGCGGCTATCACCGACATGTGCACGCGGCCGGTGGCTGGTCGCGTACGCGGCGCGTGCCACACGCCTTGCGCGCACTCGCGAGCGCCGGCGTGCAGGCGCTGTCGCGCGATGCATGGGATGGCGTGTTCACGGTCGCGGCCCCCCTTCTGCCGGCACCACTTCGCACAAGGCAGGCAGGCGAGCGCGTGCACAAGTGGGCACGCATGCTTGCGTGCAACGACGAGGCCGGCGCCTATCGCTGCGTGACGCAGATCTTCGAGGCATCGAACACGCCTGCGCACGTCGCTGGCGTGCATGACTGGTGGAACGACGATGCGGCGGCACGCCTTCCCGACTTCATGCGCCGCCAGCAGTTCATGGACCAGACCGGCTATCTGGTGGACGACGTGCTGGTGAAGGTGGATCGCGCCAGCATGGCCTGCGGCCTGGAGGTGCGCGTGCCGCTGCTCGATCATCGCGTGGTGGCATTCGCGTGGTCGCTGCCCGCGCACATGAAGGTGCGGCACGGACGCGGCAAGTGGCTGCTGCGGCAGGTACTTGGTCGCCATGTGCCACCCGAGTCGATGTCGACCGCGAAGACGGGATTCGCCGTGCCGCTGGAATCGTGGCTGCGCGGGCCGCTGCGCGAGTGGGTCGGTGACCTGCTTGCAAGCGCGCGCATGCGTCAGGATCCGCTGCTGGATGCGTCGCGTGTGCAGTCGCTGCATGACGCCTTTGCGCAGGGCGGTCGCGCGGACCCGCATCAACTCTGGTGCCTGCTGATGTACCGCACGTGGGCCGATCACTGGAGTGCGGCGTCATGAAGATCGCGCTGATCGGTCGAGACGCGCACCGCGTGCTGGCCTTCCGCGGCAGCCTGATCCGGGCTGCGCAGTCGGCGGGTCACGAGGTGATCGCCATCACCGGCCATACCGACGAAGCGACGCGGGCCTCGCTTGCCCAGGCCGGCGTGCGCTGGTTCGGCGCGCCGCTGCACGGCGGCAGCGTGAATCCGATCAAGGATCTGGCCTACGCGCGCGCGCTGCGCCGCGTTCTGCATGCCGAAGGTGTGCAGGCGGTGTTCGCCTACAACCCCAAGTGCCTGGCACATGGACCGATCGCCGCGCGCAAGGCGGGTGTGCAGCGCGTGGTGGGCATGGTGACGGGCCTTGGCCACGGTTTTATCGGACATGGCTTGCGCGAAGGGCTGGTGCGCTCGGCCAAGGCCGCGCTGTACCGCCGCGCGTTCGCGGCGTGCGATGCCGTGCTGTTCCAGAACACCGACGATCTGCAGGAGCTGGAGCGCTGCGGTGCGGTGACCCCCGCCGCGCGACCGCGTGTGCAGCTGGTGGCAGGATCCGGCGTTGATCTGACCGCGTTCCCGCAGGTGCCGGTGCCGGAAGGCGCGCACTTTCTCATGATCGCGCGACCGCTGCGCGAGAAGGGACTCGCGGAGTATTTCGATGCGGCGCGGCAAGTGGCGCAGGACATGCCCGCCGCCACCTTCACATGGATGGGCCCGATGCGCGATTCGAACCCATCGGCCATCGAAGCGGACACGCTGCGGCAGTGGCTGCACGACGGCCCGGTGCGTCATGTCGACGAACAGGCCGATGTGCGGCCGTGGCTCGCTGCCTGCAGCGTGTTCGTGCTGCCGTCGCATCGCGAAGGCACCAGCAAGGTCGTGCTGGAGGCAATGGCCACCGGGCGCGCGATCATCACCACGGACGCGCCAGGGTGCCGACACCTGGTGACGCAGGACAGCGGCATGGTGGTTCCGGTTGGCGATGCGAAGGCCCTGGCGAACGCCATGCGATCGCTCGCGCACGACGCGGCGCAACGCGCGCGCATGGGCGAAGGCGCCCGAGCCATGGCGACGGCGCGCTTCGATGCCGCCGAAGTGAATGCCGTGTGCCTGCGAGCGCTCGTTGGTGAAGGCTTCGTCGCTGCACACCGATAGACTGCCTCGGATGGATGCGGATGCATCAAATCCGGCGACCGCGAACGCGAGCGATGTGGAGCAGGCCGTTCGTGACTCGTCGCGGATCAACTGGTCCACGCTGCACCTGTGGGGTGCCATGCTGGGCATCGGGATGCAACCCATCTCGACGGCAACCGGCAACATCGGCTTTGGAATCGCGATCGCGGTCACGGTGCCGCGCGCCATTGCACTGCTGCCCGAGTGGCGAACACTGCTCCGCCAAGGATGGATGCTCTGCCTGGTCGCGTGGCTGGCCTGGAGCTGGGCCTCGCTGCTGTGGTCGCCAGATGCACGATTCGGCGTGGAACAGTTCCGGTCCACGCGCGTGCTCCTGTGGATCCCGGTGCTGTGGCCGCTGCGGGCACGATGGACGCACCTGGTGACAGCGATCCTGATCGGTACCACGATCATGGGCATCATTCAGGCGCTGCAGTTGACGGTGAAATGGCCGCTCAGCTCCAAGTTTGAGGCGGGCTTCGGCTTCACCACACCCACACAGACGGGGCTGTGGGCTGCAGTTGGCCTGACGTTCTGGCTCATCTTCGCGGTGGCCGCAAGTGTCCGGCGCGCACTGGCGGTGCTGCCGCTGGCCATGCTTGGGGGTGTCAGTTTGGTGTGGTCGGCCACGCGCGCATCGGTGATCGCGCTTGCGGTGGAACTGGTGGTCGCCAATGCCGTGCTGGCCCTCACCAGCAGGGACTGGCTGAAGCGCGCCACGATGCGCGGCGTGATCGGCCTGGCCATCCTGGGTGGCGCGATGCTGTTTGCACGATCGGCGCTCGA
>RFQW01000286.1 GCA_009924765.1 Planctomycetota bacterium
AGGTGCATCCATGTCTCGTTCGACAGCACCAGCGTTCGGCGTTCCACGGTCTGTCGGCCGGCCACATCCGATTGCCCCACGAACAGACGCGTGATGGCGTAGCGGCCGCTCGGCAACAGTCGGCCCGCCATGCACGGCGAGGCAGCCAGCGACTCGAACTCCTCGCTTGTTCGCGGCGATCCGAAGCCCAGCGCCGCCAACGCCGCATCTTCCGCATCGCTCACGCCCGGTGCGCGCGCCAGCGTTCGGTAACCGTCGGTCGATCCGAACAGGTGCGTCAGGGCCTGCATCAGCGGGCGCTCTTCACCACGAACCACGCGATCAGGCCCACCAGCACCACGCCAGCCAGCAGCAGCACGTTCACGGTGAGCCAGAAGCGGTCGTTGGTGCGTTCTTCCACCACCGCGGTGGCTTCCTCGCGACGCGCGCGATCCTGCAGCGCGGCCACGGCGCGCTGTCGCTCCTCGCCAAGCCGCTGCGACATCACCTGCTCCATGCAGTATTCGATGGGACCCGTGAGTCCGCGCGGCGGGCGATCGAGATCCGGCACCACGCGCCCAAGCGAGTCGCGCCGCGAACGCACGGCGCACACGCCGAACACGCGCATGCCCGGCACCACGCGCAGCAGGTTGCGGCAGAACTTGTCCGCGAATCCGCGCAGCTTGCCGTGGTGGCGCAGCAGGTCGGCGTTCTCGTCGATCTTGGTCAGCACCAGCGTGATGGGCACCTGCATGCCGCCCGGAAGGCTGCGCACGTAGCGCATGGCCTGCACCATGCCGAAGTCGTCGTCGGCCGCCTCGCCCATGCGGCCCGTGGCCAGCACCCTGGGGTCGATCAGCACCAGCACCGCGGCGGCGCGACGCACGTGCTCGATCAGTTCCTGCGTGTCCTGATCCGAAACCTGCTGCACGAAGGCGCGGCGGAACACCTCGCCCGGATAGTCCAGGCTCACCATGGTCAGGCTCTGTCCGCGCCAGATGATGTTCAGGTCGAGGTAGCTGCTGTCTTCGGTGGCCGGTGGCCAGTTCCGGCGCTCCTGCATCTCCTCGATGATGCTGAGCAGCGCCAGATGCGTGCGACCGTCGTGCGCCTCGATGCGCAGGGGGCCGTCGCCCTTCCAGCACTGCTCGTACAGGCGCGACAGGTAGATGGTCTTGCCCGCGCGCGTGCGCCCGAGCACCACCACGCGGTCGCGACGCGGCGCATCGCCCGTCACGTCGCTGGCCGCCATCGGGTGCGGCTCGGCCAGACTCGCCTCGGCGGTTTCGAACTGCACATCCTCGCCGAGATCCAGCACATCGTCATCGAGATCGATGTGCGTGTCCGCGATGCCGTCGCGAGGGGCTGGCGGGGGTGGTGGCGGTGTGGTCATTCGAATGGCGGCGCCGGAAGCGGGACGCGCCAGACAGTGGCGGCTCCGCGTTATGCTCCGAGTGTATCGGAGCGCATCGTCGCTTCGGCCAATCCCATGACCCAATCACCCTGGAACCAGCCCACACCCGCCAGCACGCCAAGCGACATGCCGCGCACGGTGTCGGGGCCGGTGATCGCCATCGCCGTCATCAGCGGCGCCACAGGCTGGGGCTTGCGGGGCGGCCTGCCCGCGGGGGGCGACGATGCCGGCCGCATGGCCGCCGCGGCACCCGCCGAGCGCGGCCTGACGCTGGCGTCAGCGGGCGGCTTCGCGCAGCGCGCGGCGGTGGCTCACGCGGTATACAGTCCCGACCCGCGCCGCCCGGTCGAGGTGGACGCGGCGCACGAAGACCAGCTCGTGGCCTGGCTGTCCAAGCGCATGGGCGCGCCGATGAAGCCGCCGTACCTGCAGGCCCAGGGCTATACGCTGGAAGGCGGGCGCCTGTTGCCGGGCGGCCAGGGGCCGGTGGCGCAGTTCATGTACCGCAACGAGCTCGGCAGCAAACTGACGCTGTACGTATCCAACGATGTCGCCGACGTGGGCAGTGCCGCGGGGCCGGACAAGGCACTGCAGGCCAGCGTGAAGAACACAGACACGGCCTTCCGCTTCGCACGCGAAGGTGTGGTCAATGTCTTCTACTGGGTCGACGGTCCCTTCGGCTACGCCCTGTCGTCCGACGCCGACCGCAGCGTGCTGGCGCAGGTGTCGGCCGAGGTCTATCGGCAACTTGGCACCCCGCGCTGAAGGCCAGGGCGGCGTCGGCGCGACGCGCTGTCGGCATGCCCAGGGAATGAAACGGCCCGAGCCGCGCTCTTGACCTGAAGCAAGCGCTGGGCAGTGGTTCATCGGCGGCTCCCGGCCCACGACCCAAGCGATCACTCTCCACACCAACTCAGAAAGCACACATGACCACCCAACGCCGCGACATTCTCAAGTACACCCTGGCCGCCGCGGCAGCCAGCGCGCTGCCCGCAGCACATGCCCAGGCCCCGTCCGGCGCTTCAGCGGGAGCCGCAGCCACCGGCATCGACCCGCGCGACCGCGTCTTCATCACCAATGAAGACTCCAACACGCTGGTCGTCATCGATCCGAAGACGAACACCGTCGAGAGCACGATCAACCTGACCAGCTTCGACGAAGACCCGCGGCCTCCATTTCGCTACGTCACCGCCGGCGTGGCGCCGACACACGCGGCGATGATCCACAAGCCGCTGTACCACGGCTGCATCGACGCCCACGGCGCGGTGCCGTCGCCCGACGGCCGGCTGCTGGCCACCAGCGGGCGCGGCTCCAGCAACATTTATCTGATCGACGCCGAGCAGCGCCGCGTGATCGGCAACACACCCAACCCTGCGTCTGGGCCCACCACCAACCCCGAGCGCCTGAGTAGTGGCCTGCTGCTGGGCCGCGAACCGCACGAGCCCACTTTCACGCGCAACGGCCGCGAGCTGTGGGTCACGCTGCGCGGTGAAGACCGTATTGCCATCGTCGGCGTCGATCGTGCCGTTCGCCAGCTCAAGGGGGCCGACAGCCCGGGCTCCAGCGCGGTTCGCCAATACCTGCCCACACTGAGCGGCCCGGCGCAGGTGTGGTTCAACCGTGAGGGTACGTTGGCCTTTGTGGCCAGCCAGAAGGTGTCGAAGATCGACGTGTTCCGCGTCAACCCCGGCGCGGATGGCCACAGCC
>RFQW01000287.1 GCA_009924765.1 Planctomycetota bacterium
CGGCGGCGTCGGCGATGGCGCGGCCCCAGTCGAAGGCGAAGTACACGCCCAGCGAGATCAGCGTTCCGAAGATGGCGCCGAAGGTGCCGCGCTCGCGCACGTGGAACCAGTAGCTCTTCACCTTGATGGTGCTCACCGCGCCGAAGCTCTGGAACAGCATGTTCAGGCTGTACAGCACCGCGAAGGCCACGCCCAGGTTCACCTTCAGCTTGTCGTGCATGAACAGGTACAGCACGCCGGCCATCATGGCGTTCATCAGCGCGCTGCCGATGGCGCCGATCAGCATGCCGCGCTTGCCGCCGATGCGATCCACCACCGGTCCGATGAAGGTGAGCGCCAGCGCGTAGGTGGTGGCACCGGCGCTGGCGATGAAGCCGAACTCCGCCTTGCTCATCAGGCTGCCCAGCGCCACGGCCGCCACGGTCAGGTTGTAACGCCCCATGTAAAGGAATGCGTACGTCATGCCCAGCGGGAACCAGTTGGTGAAGCGGCGCCACATGAACCGGCGCGTGTGCTTCAGTGGATTCGTCAGGAAGTACAGCGTGATGATGTAGGCCAGGGCGGCGCTGACCAGGATGAGGGTCATGGAAGTTGTGCCTTCGATCGGGTGTGCGGGTTCGCGTCGCGGCAAGGGGACCGTGTCGGGGCGTTCGCCAAGAGCGAGCATAGCGGTGATGGTGCCGGGCCGCCGCGCGAATATGCTTCCACCCTGGGGTGTCATGCTCCCTCGCGCCTCGCCGATTGGCGCATCGCTCTGTTTGCTCGCCGCCTGCGTCTAGCACCCTGCGCGCGTCGGCACTGCACCCATCGACATCTTCACCGCCGGCGAATACGGCCACTCGGTCTACTGCATTTCCGCCGCCACGCGACTCGCATCCGGGCACCTGCTTGTCTTCGTCGATGCGCGAGTCGTCCAGCGACAACGGCTCCAACAACATCGTGTTGAAGCGCAGCGATGCTGCCTTGTTCGCCGCGTTATTTGAGTCCTTGGCGTACCATCCGCGGCGATGCTGAAGACCACCAAGAACAACCAACTATGGATGGTCACCCAGCCCGATCACGCCGAAGTGGCCGGTTACCTCGCGGCGCACTGGGGCAACGATCACTTCGCGCGCCCCGGTCACTACGCGCCCGCACCTGACGCCGAGCGCCTTCGCGCGGAGGTGATCTTCGCCGTGGCTCAGCACGACAACGGTTGGTGGGAGTGGGAGGCCACGCCCGATGTGTCGGCCGCCGACGGATTTCCACTCGATCTCAGCGAGGTGCTGAAGGACCAGCAGGCCGGCATGAATCGCTGGCGCAACGGTCTGCGTCGCTTCGCGCAGTCGCCGTTGCCCAACCTGCTGATCAGCATGCATGCCTACTGGCTGTACGCCATTCGCGTGCTGCCTGATCCCGATCCCGCCTTCACGCACCCGCTGTTCTGGAAGGGCTCGCCCGCCAAGCTGTATCCGGGCGGCCTGGAGCCGGCGCAGGCATTCATGGCCGAACTCGAGCGCATGCAGGTGGGCTGGAAGGACACGCTTCGCGCCGACGCAACGACAGCGCCATGGATCGAGCCCCAGCACCTGCTGCCGCATGCGCGCCTGGTGCAGTTGTGCGATGGCCTGTCGCTGGCGCTCGCCTCCAACCTGATTCCGTCGGCCAATCCGCCGTCAAAGGGACTGGGCGATGACGCGTTTGAGCTGCACGATGTGCCGCGTCAGGATTGGAGCGATCGGGTGACGATCCGCGTGACGCCGCATGGCAACGGTCGACTGGAACTGGATCCCTATCCCTTCGATGTGGATCCGCTGCCGGTGGTGCTGCCGGCGCGTGTGGCGCAGTTGCCCGCAGACAAGCCCGCCCACCTGCAGTCATGGTGGAACGCTGCCGAGCCGCAGCCGCTGCACTTCACGCTGTGTCACGCGAAGTCGTAGTGCGGCGTGTCACGCGGCGCGGATCGGCGCGGGATGGTCGATGTTTCGACGTCGGTTGATTCGACGCGCGCCACACGGGCACTGCGGCCGATGCGAGATCTCTTCCCGTTCGGTGCGCGCGATGCCCCGCACGGCGCGTCCACGCTCTAGCGTGGCTGCATGGACACCGGTATCCACATCTCAGGCGGGGGTCAGGCGCGCTCGCCAAGTGGAGGCGAATTGCCGCCCACGCGCGCGCGGCGGTGGGTGGGCAATGCGCTCATCGTGGCGTTGATCGCCACCACCTTCGCGGTCGGGTTCTGGTGGCGCGTGGCGTGGGTGCCGGCGGTCTTCGCCAGCATCCTGTTCCTGCTTCACCTGCGATTGTCTCATCTGGAGTGGCGAGCGCACCATCACATCGTTGGGCCAGACATGCGTCTTGCGCCCTTGCCCCGCACCCAGCAGATGGCAGAGCGCAAGATCGCCGCGAAGACGACGGTGGCCATTCTGGTGTCGTTGATGGCGATGGCGCTGCTGCTGGCGGCGGCGCTCTTTGACTGGCGCTCCGTCGGCATTGGCGCGTTGATGGTGTTCTGCTTCACCATGCTGTTCGGCCTTCCCGTGTGGGCAGCCACCGTGGCAGAAGAGGTGGAAGCGGAGCGGGATCAGGACCAGGAAGGCGGCGCATGATGGATCGCGTCGAATCGAATGTGAGCCGCGTTGCATGTGTCGAGGCGCAGGGTGCGCCGTCATCGAGCCAGCCCGTGAATGCGCCCGCGCGCCTTCAGGGCATCACGGTCGCCGCCGTGCTGGCCTGTCTTGTCGGCATGGCAGCGTTCGTGTGGGTGGCAGACCGGCTGTGGGGTTCGGTGGGCATGGGCGTGCTGTTGGTGCTCAGCCTCACCGCGGTGTTCGCGTTGCCGGAACTGCTGCTGATCGCGTTCGCCCAGGTGCAGGGCACCGCGGATGACCGTGACGCTTCAGGCGACGTGAGCTGATGATTTGAACGCCAGCGTGCACGCATCGCCCGACCCGCGGCCAACATCTCGCCGCGGATCGGAGGGGATGCTCGTCATCTCGTTCGCGTCACTCCGGCTGATCGCCTTGTGCCGCTTCCTTCAGGTCCTTCAGGCTCATGTCGGGCGCCACCATGCTGCGGAACTCCCGGGTGCGGGTGGACACGCT
>RFQW01000288.1 GCA_009924765.1 Planctomycetota bacterium
CATGGCGTGGGGCGGCGGCGGACAGCCGATCGACGGCCGCGAGTTCGGTCAGGTGGGCAACACCAAGGTGGACATCTACGTGCGTCTGGTGAACGACAAGGCGTCGAACCTGGGCATGCCGCTTCCGGCGGGCAAGATGCGCGTGTTCCAGCGCGACGAGGCCGACGGCAGCCTGGAGTTCATCGGCGAGGACGTGATCAAGCACACGCCGCGCGACGAGAAGGTGCTCATCCGCCTCGGCAGCGCGTTCGATGTGGTGGGCGAGCGCACGCAGAGCGACTTCAAGGTCGATCGCGCGCGTCGCACCATCACCGAGAGCTTCAAGATCGAGATCCGCAACCGCAAGGACACGCCGGTCACGGTGCTGGTGCGCGAGCCGCTGTACCGCTGGAGCAACTGGCAGATCACCACCAGCAGCCTGCCTTTCGAGAAGATCAACGCGGGCACCGCGCAGTTCACCGTGGACGCGGCCCCCAACGCCGTGCAGACCCTCACCTACACGGTGCAGTACACCTGGTAAGGACCGATACAAGGGACGGGGGTGTTTATGGGCGTTGCTACGAACGACGCCCATAAACACCCCCGTCCCTCATATAGGACTCATGCAAGATCTCGCCACCATCAAGGCGCTGCTCGACAGCCGTGACCTGCGGCCGAAGCACCGTTTCGGGCAGAACTTCCTACATGACGCGAAGGCCATGCGCACGCTGCTCGATGCGGCGGCGGTGCAGCCGGGTGAGGTGATCCTGGAAGTTGGCCCGGGCACGGGCACCCTCACGGAGTGTCTGCTCGATGCGGGCGCAAGCGTGATCGCCTGCGAACTCGATCGCGACATGGCCGCGCTCATCCGCGACCGGCTGGGCGCGCGCCTGACGCTGATCGAGGGCGACTGCCTGCAGGACAAGCACACCATCCACCCGGCGCTGCTGCAGGCGATCGCGGGGCGGCCCTTCCGCATGGTGGCCAACCTGCCCTACGCCGCAGCCACGCCGCTCATCGCCACGCTGCTCGAGTCGCACCCCACCTGCGGCGGCATCATCGCCACCATCCAGCGCGAGGTGGCTGACCGCCTGAACGCCAAGCCGGACACCAGCGAGATCGGCCCGCTCACCATCACCGCACAGCTGCTCGCCACCGTGGAGCGCGTGGCCACGCTGAAGCCCGGCTGCTTCTGGCCCGCACCCGATGTGACCAGCGCCATCATTCGCATCACCCCGCGCACACCGCGCCCCACGCTGCCCGCTCGCCTGCGCACCATCGTGGATCAGGCCTTCCAGCAGCGGCGCAAGCAGCTTCGCAACTCGCTCGGCGCCGACTATCCGTTCCCGGCGGGCTTCGATCCCATGCGGCGTCCCGAGACGCTGTCCCCGGCCGAGTGGATCACGCTGTCTGGTGTCGCCTGAGCGTCACGCCTTCGTGCGGCGGAACACCATGCGCATGCGGTTGCCCGCACCGAGGTACTCCACCTCGCTCATGTAGGCGCGCATCAGCATCACGCCGCGGCCGCTTGGAATCTCCAGATTCTCCTCCGCCGTCGGATCAGGCACGCCGGCGGGGTCGAAACCCTCGCCCTCATCCTCCACCTCGAAGGTGGCCTCGTCCTCGCTGATGGTGGCCCAGAAGCGCACCACCAGACCGGGCTGGAAGCGGTTGCCGTGGCGGAAGCCGTTCACCAGCGCCTCTTCCAGACACAGGCGAATCGCGAACATGGCATCGGCGTCGTAGCCGCGCTCCTGCAGCGCCGCGGACACCACCTGCTGCACCTTCTCCACATCGCCCCGCATCTCGTGCAGGGTGATCTCGAGCTTCAGCGGTTCGCAGGGGCCTTGGCTGGCCATCTGGTGCCCGATCAGGCCAGGCTCTTCACGGCCTGCTCTTCGGTTCCGAACGTCTGGAACAGCTTGTCGAGCTTGGTGATCTTGAAGATCTCGAAGATGGGCTTGGCGATGTTGCACAGGCGCAGCTGGCCGTTGCGGGCCTTCACGCGCCCGTTCACCGTGATGAGCACGCCGAGCGCGGCGGAGGACATGTGGTCCACGCCCTCGAACGACAGCACCATCTTCAGCCCCGGCTGCGAATCGACCAGCTTGAGCAGCGCTTCGCCGATCTGCTGGATCATCACCTCATCGATGATGCTGCGCTCGGTGAACGAGACCGTGGTCACGCCACCATCCGTTGCGATCTTGATCGGTGCCTGGCTCATGCTCACTCCTTCAGGACGCCACCGGGGGCGTCGCTCGTGTTCTTCAGACCCGGGAACAGCAGATCCTCGCTCTCGCGCTGGATCATGATCTCCGGGCGGATGAGCAGGAGCAGGTTGACTTCGTTCTTCGAGTTCACGCGGTTGGTGAAGAAGCGGTTGACCACCGGGATCTTGCTCAGCACCGGCACGCCCACCTCCACCTCGTAGTCGGTGGAGTACTTCTGGCCACCCAGCATCACGGTGCCCTTGTCGGGCACGCTGACCGAGGTGTTGATCTGCGTGTTGCGGTAGCGCGGCGTCTGGAAGGTCTGGTTGGCCACGGCACCGCCGCCGCCACCCGTACCACCGCCTGACACGGCCTGCTGCGAACGCTGATCGTCGAAGCCTTCGAAGTCCTGCTGCTGGAACTGCACGGTCACCGTCACATAGCGACGGTCGGCGCTGGCGACCGCCTCGAGCGTGAGGCTGATGCCGCTGTTGAAGGGCGTCACGATCGGCACACCGGTCGTGTTGCCCGTGCCCTGCGTGTAACCACTCACGTAGTTGATCACGCGACCCACGGCCAGCGCGGACTGCTGACCGTTCAGCAGCGTCAGGCGCGGCGCCGTCAGGATGGCGTTGCGCTGGTCGGCCTGGGTGCTCTGCACCAGCAGATCCACCTGCACGTCGTCCAGGAACGTCATGCCCACGGTCATCACCGGGTTGAGCAACGCCAGCTTGCCAACGGCCGACGACATGCCCGCGAAGGCCAGGTCATCGGTCAGCGGCAGGCCTTCCTGCTGCACCTGCACCGGGGCGAAGCCCGTGCTCTTCTCGCCGTTGGGGTACGTGTCACCCGCGCGCAGCGTGGTGATGGGCGTGCCCACCGGCAGGTTCTG
>RFQW01000289.1 GCA_009924765.1 Planctomycetota bacterium
GGGCACATCCACGCGCATCAGCACGCCGGCGCTGTCGGCCTGCGGGTGAAAGAAGTCCGCCAGCTCGTGCACGATGGCGCCCAGATCATGCGGTTGCGGGTCCAGCTTCATGCGACCGGCGAACTGCAGGAAGTCGCTCAGGATGTCCTTCAGCCGCGCGCTCTCGCGGGCCAGCGCATCCACGCGACGCGACACGGTGGCGCGCGTCTCTTCCGGCAGTTCGCTGTCCAGGATCTCCTCGCGCAACAGTTGCGCATTCAGCGTGAGCGTGCTCAGCGGGTTCTTGATCTCGTGCGCCAGTCCACTGGTCATGCTGCCCAGTTCGGCCAGTCGCTCGGCCGCCTGCGCGCGTCGCTCGGCCTCGATCGCGCGCGCGGTGCGCCGTCGCAGCGCGCGCCACGTGACCAGTCCAACGCCGAGCGCGCCGCACAGGAATCCGGCCAGAATGCTGGGTGGGTGAACGATCATGAAAGTGAAACGACGCGGAGGCGCCGATCAGGCGCAGCCGCGTCGCGGTGGACGGATGGGGATTCGGTCAGTTGGCCTGCGCGGGCGAGTTGGCGGCCACGCGGGTGCTCTTCACGGCCGTGGCGGACCAGCCCTTCTGGCCCTTGCTGGCGGAGTAGACAACGCTCTCGCCATCGCGCAAGGTCTTGAAGCCTTCGGCCTGATCGATCACCGAGAAGTGCACGAAGATGTCCTGACCCTGAGGGCCGACGATGAAGCCGTAACCCTTTCGTGGATCGAACCACTTGACGGCGCCTTCGATGTTGGACAGTTCAGTTGTTTCGCTCATGAATGGGGCTCCCGAGGATGACCTCGTCTTGACCGAGTCGTAACGCGCTCATTCTGCCCCAGAAACGGGCACTCCGCAAGTCAGAGTCCGGAGAACTTTCGCCTTGGAATGAAATCCGCCCGGCACCCCGAAGTTACGGGGCACCGGGCGGGTGGTTTGGAGTGGTTCTGAATGCCGTCCGGGACGGGCTCAGGCGGTCTTGGCGGGCGCTTCGGGCTGGGGCATCAGTGCCTTGCGGCTGAGCTTGATGCGGCCGTTCTCGTCCACATTGATCACCTTCACCTTGATCACGTCACCCATCTTCACCTGGTCGGTGACGGCCTTCACGTAGCCGTGCGCCAGCTCGCTGATGTGGCACATGCCGTCGGTGCCGGGGACCAGTTCCACGAAGGCGCCGAACTCCTTGATGGCCACGACCTTGCCCTCGAAAACGCTGCCCACCTTGATCTCGGCTCCCAGCGCCTCGACCTCGGCCTTGGCCTGCGCGGCCTTGGACGCGTCGGCGCTGGCGATGAACACTGTGCCGTCCTCTTCCACGTCGATCTGGCAACCGGTGCGCTCCTGGATGCCGCGGATGGTCTTGCCGCCCGGGCCGATGAGCTTGCCGATCTTCTCCGGATCGATCTTGACCTTGGTGATGCGCGGCGCGAGCTGGCTGATGTCCGCGCGCGGCTTGGCGATGACCGACTCCATCTGGTCGATGATCTGGAGGCGGCCTTCGCGGGCCTGATCCAGCACCTTCGTGATCTCGTCGATGCCGAGGCCGCGGGCCTTCAGGTCGAGCTGGATGCCGGTGATGCCCTCGCGGGTGCCGCTCACCTTGAAGTCCATCTCGCCGAAGAAGTCCTCTTCACCCACGATGTCGGTGACGTGCGTCACCTTGCCTTCGCTGCTGGTGAAGCGACCCACGCTGATGCCGGCGCAGGTGGCCTTGATGGGCACGCCTGCGTCCATCATCGCCAGGCAGCCGCCGCACACGCTGGCCATGCTGCTGCTGCCGTTGCTCTCGGTGATCTCGCTGACCACGCGGATGGTGTAGGGGAAGTCCTCGGGGCTGGGCAGGATCGCCAGCAGGCTGCGCTCCGCGAGGGCGCCGTGGCCGATCTCGCGACGACCCGGACCCGTGATGCGGCCGGCTTCACCGGTGCAGAAGGGGGGGAAGTTGTAGTGCAGGTAGAACTTCTTGGCGTACTCGGGCAGCAGGCCGTCCACGATCTGCTCGTCCTTGATGGTGCCAAGCACGCAGGTGACCACGCTCTGCGTCTCGCCACGCTGGAAGAACGCGCTGCCGTGGGTGCGGGGCAGCAGGCCCACCGACATGTCCAGCGGACGGATCTGCTTCAGGCCACGACCATCCGGGCGGATGTTCATGTTGCCCGCGAGATCGTGCGTGAGCTTCTTCTCGAGGATGCGGAAGGCTTCCTTCGCCTCGCGCTGCTTCTTCTCGGCGGCCATGTGGTCGCTGTAGGAGAGGCCGGCGGGGATGGTGAAGTGGTTCTCGATCATCCACTTGCGCAGGCGATCCACCTCGTCGTTGCGGTGCTGCTTTCCGGTGATCTGACGGGCCTTGCGCAGCTCGTCGCCGACCACCGACTTCACCTTGGCGAAGGTCTCGGTGCTGGGCAGCATCACTTCGCCCAGACGAACGCTGGGAGCCTGGCAGGCCTCGCGCAGCTTGTTGATGAGGTCGATCAGGGGCTTGATGCCCTCGTCGTAGCCGAAGCGGATCGCGGCCAGCATGTCGGCCTCGCTGATCTCGGCGGCGCCCACCTCGATCATGTTGATGCCGTCCTTGTGGCCCGACAGCACCAGGTCAAGGTCGCTGAACTCGAGCTGCGCCACGCTGGGGTTGATCACGAACTGCGGGCCGCTTTCGGTGTGGATGCGTCCCACGCGCACGGTGGCCAGCGGGCCCTGGAACGGCGCGTCGGTGATGCTGAGCGCAGCGCTGGCTGCGGTGCAGGCGATCACGTCGGCATCGGTCTGGCCGTCATGGCTGAGCACGATGGTCTGCAGCTGGATCTCGTCGAGGAAACCCTCCGGAAACAGCGGACGGATCGGTCGATCGATCATCCGCATGGTGAGGATTTCCTTCTCGGTCGGGGCGCCTTCGCGCTTGCGGAAGCCACCCGGGAAGCGGCCGACCGCGGGGTACTTCTCGCGGTAGTCGCAGGTCAGCGGGAAGAAGTCGATGCCCGCGCGCGGATTGGCGCGCACGGCGGTGGCGAGCACCACGGTCTCGCCGAAGGTGCACATGACGGCGCCGCTGGCCAACTTGGCCA
>RFQW01000290.1 GCA_009924765.1 Planctomycetota bacterium
AGAGTGATTCGATGCATCACGAATGAACAAGCCCCGGTCGCCTCGACGGAGCGACCGGGGCTTGTCGCCTTTCAGGGGGTGCCGGCCTGCTCGCGCACGGCCAGGTACTTCGTGGTGAGGTATTCGCCGATGCCCCAGTGGCCGCCTTCGCGTCCGAAACCGCTCCACTTCACGCCGCCGAAGGGCGCATACGCGTTGCTGGGTGCAGGTTCGTTCACGCCCACCACGCCGCAGGCCAGCTGCCGTGCCACGCGCTCCGCTTCGGCGGTGGGGCCGAACACGTAGCCCGCCAGGCCCCATGGACTGGCATTGGCGATGCGTACCGCGTCGGCCGACTGCGAAACCGCCATCACCGGCGCAACGGGTCCGAAGGTTTCCTCCTGGAAGCACAGCATCTCGGGATGGCAGTCTGCAAGCACCGTCGGCTCGAAGAAGCGATCCGGGCGGTTGGGCAGGCGACGCGTGTCACCGCCAACAACCAGCCGAGCACCGCGCTGCAGCGCGTCAGCGACATGGTTGCGCACCTTGCGAACGGCTTCGTCGTTGATGAGCGGCCCGACGCGCGTGGCCGGGTCCGTGCCTGGCCCCACCATCAGGTCTGCAGCCGCAAGCGCCAGTTGCGCGGTGAATGCGCCCGCGATCGATCGATGCACCAGAAAGCGATTGGGGCAAATGCAGGTCTGGCCGGCATTGCGGAACTTGGCGGCGAGCGCGCCTTGCACCGCGGCTGGGACATCAGCCCCCTCAAGCACGATGAACGCCGCATGGCCACCCAACTCCATCGAGCAACGGATCACCTGTTCGGCCGCGCCGCGCATCAGCATGCGCCCCACCTCGGTGCTGCCGGTGAAGGAGAGCTTGCGCACGCGCGGATCCGCAAGCCACGCCGCACCGATGGCGGGCGCGTCGCCGGCGACCACGTTCAGCGCACCCGCGGGCACGCCGGCCTGCAGCATCAGTTCGCCGAACGCGATGGCCGACAGCGGGGTTTCCTCCGCCGGCTTCGCCACCACGGTGCATCCCGCCGCCAGGGCCGGGGCAGCCTTGCGCGCCAGCATGGCGATCGGAAAGTTCCATGGCGTGATCACGGCGCACACGCCAACCGGCTCTGGCACCGCGATCGCGCGCACGCCGGGGCGGCGGGCGTCGAACACCTCCTGTTGCAGGGCCTGCGACTGCTCCGCAGCGCTGCGCAGGTAGTCGGCCGCATAGCGCACCTCGCCCTCGGCTTCGGCCAGCGGCTTGCCGCACTCCTGTGTCACCACCGCCGCCAGTTCTCGTTGTGCGGCCGTCATGGCGTCCGCGGCGCGGCGCAGGTGCTCGGCGCGCGTGTCGAAGGGCAGCGCAGCCCATGCCGGCAGGGCGCGGCTTGCGGCATCCACGGCTGCCGTGGCCTGTTTCTCGCCGGCGCAGGGCAGGGTGGCAACGATCGCATCCGACGCCGGATCGCGCACGTCGAAGGTGCTGCCCGTGTCGCCATCGCACCACGCGCCGTTGATCAGCCATCGATCTCGCATGCACGCAGCGTACACTTGCCCTCGGAGAATCCTCACATGAGCAAGGCCGTCGTCGATCCCAATGAACTGCGCCGATTCGCCGCCGACCTGAAGAAGTTCAACGGCGATGTGCAGGGTCAGATGTCCAAGCTCGGCGCCGCGCTCGGCACGCTGCAGCAGACCTGGCGCGACCAGGAGCAGGCCAAGTTCGCCGAGGAATTCGAGGAGACCATGCGTTCGCTGCAGCGATTCCTGAAGTCGAGCGAGGTGTACGTGCCCTTCCTGCTGCGCAAGGCCGAGCGCATCGAGGACTACCTGAACCAGCGCTGACCGATGGAGCCCACGCAGGCGAATGTCCTCTCGATCGACGTGCTGCAGCGCTTCCGCGTGGCGCTGATCCGTTGTCAGGAAGAGCTGTCGCTGGCGCTCGCCGAGGCCGACTCCGAGGTGGATCGTGCCGTGGCGTGGGTGGAGCGTGATCGCATCCTGCACTGGCGCCAGCGTGTGCAGCGCCTGTCGGAGGAGGTGAATGATGCGCGCAGCGCGCTGTTCCGCAAGCAGACCGTGACCAGCAGCAAGGACTCGAAGCCCAGCGTGGTGGACGAGAAGAAGGCGCTCGAGCGCGCGAAGGCCATGCTCGAGGATGCGGAGCGTCGCGGTCAGCGTTCGCGTTCGTGGGCGAGCGCGCTTCCACGCGATCAGTCCCTGTACAAGGGTGGCGTGGCTGCATTGGCCACCATCGTGGATCGTGATCTGCCGGCGGCGATTCAGGCGCTGGAACGGATGAGCATCGCGCTGGAGCGCTACGGCCGCGATCAGGCGCCCGACCTTGAGAAGTTGCTCGACCAGCCGGGCGCAACCGATGCGGCCAGCATGCGTCGCGGGGGTGATGCCGATCCGACGCCCTCCCAGGAGCCGCAGCCATGAGCGTGGAAGGTGCGCGCACCCGCATTCATGGTTCCATGAAGGACCTGCGCGTGAAGTGGTCCGAGGCGGAGAGCGTGTGGCGCGATGCCACCGCGGCGAAGTTCTCCGCCCGGTACATCGAGCAGCTGGAGGATGCCGTGCGTTCGGCGCTTCCGGCCATGGAGCGCATGGCCGAGATCCTGGCGCGTGTGCGCAGCGAGTGCGGCGATCCGCGACAATGACCTCGCGCGCAGCGCCCCATGGCGGGCTCGCTGCAACTGCATAGACTGCGCGCGTAGGCCCCACGATGCACACCGATCCCATTGATGCAATCGCGGAGCGCTGGCAGTCGCTGGAGCGTGCCGCCACCGCATTGCATGAACGGACCGCCAGCCTCGCCGCCGAGCAGGCCGCCCGCGTGGCCGAGGAATCGGCGCGTCACACGGCAACCCTGTCGGAGATCCGGGCGCAGCACGACACCGTGGTGCAGCAGGCCGCGGCCATGCGCGATGCGGTGATGTTCGAGGCGCAGGCCATCTTCGATGCCGGTCGCGCCAGGCTGGACACGAAGGCGCAGCAGACGCACGAGGAGATCGATCAGCGGGCCGAGAAGCGCGAGGCCGAGGCGAGGGAGGCCTACGAGCACGCGCTGTGGCT
>RFQW01000030.1 GCA_009924765.1 Planctomycetota bacterium
AACCGCAGCTTCAACAGCGATGTGCGCAGCCCGTGGGGCCCGCGCGCGCCCGAGCCGCACTTCGCAGAACCCGGGCTGATCTACGAGCTGGCGCTGAAGGCCGATGCGCGATCGCCCTTCCAGGCCGAGGACGAGCTGCACAAGGCCGCCGAGAAGGTGAAGAAGGATGCCAAGAAGGACGAGAAGAAGGACGACAAGCCCGCGGACGCGAAGTCGACGGATGGCGACAAGGACGATGCGCCCAAGAAGGATGACGCGAACAAGGACGACGCCAACAAGGATGGCGCCAAGAAGGGCGCGGACAAGAACGGCGGCGCGAAGAAGCCCGTCAAGGTGGAGATCGACATGGATGGCCTTGCCACGCGCATCGAGCCGCTGCCGATCAAGCCCACCAACTTCGGCAACGGCCCGCTGCTGGTGAACGACGACACCATCTTCTGGCTGAAGTTCGGTCAGGACGGTGCCGAGGACGAGGACGCCGACACCCGTGCCGGCACGCTGATGGCGCTGGCCATCGGCAACGAGAAGCCCGAGCCCAAGGTGGTGGCCACCGGCGTGCGCAGCCCCGAGCTGTCGGCCGATCGCAAGCACCTGCTGGTGCGCAAGGAGGCGGCCAAGGCGGGCGCCTGGCACGTGATCGACGCCAAGGCCGCGAAGGCGGAACTGGACAAGCCGGTCGATCTCAGCGGCATCACCCTCAGCGTGACGCCGCGCGAGGAATGGCGCGAGATCCTGGTGGATTCGTGGCGCCTGCTGCGCGACTACTTCTACGACCGCAACATGCACGGCGCCGACTGGAAGGCCGTGCGCGCCAAGTACGAGCCGTGGATCGAGCGCGTGCGCAGCCGCGAGGAACTGAACGACGTGTTTCAGGAGATGACCGGCGAACTGTCGGCGCTGCACCACTTCGTGCGCGGCGGCGACCTGCGCGAAGGCGCGGATCGCGTGGCGATCGCCACGCTGGGCGCCGATCTGGCGCGCGACGACGCTGCGGGTGGCTGGCGCGTGAGTGCGATTCCCACCGCCGACCCCGACGAGCCCTCGATGCGCTCGCCGCTGACCGCACCCGGCGTGAAGGTTGGCGTGGGCGACGTGATCCGCACCATCGATGGCATGTCCACGCTGTCGGTGGCGCACCCAGCCGTGCTGCTGCGCAACAAGGCCGGTCGCCAGGTGCTGCTCGGCGTGCTGTCCAAGGGCGCCACCGATCCGCACGACGTGATCGTGAAGCCGCTCTCGGCCGACGCCGACACCAGCCTGCGCTACCGCAGCTGGGAAGTGTCACGCCGGCAGCGCGTGGAGGAAGCGGGCCACGGCGACATCGGCTACGTGCACCTGCGCGCCATGGGCACCGGCGACATCGGCGACTTCACGCGCGACTTCTATCCGGTGTTCAACCGCAAGGCGCTCATCATCGATGTGCGCCACAACGCCGGCGGCAACATCGACAGCTGGGTGCTGGAGCGACTCATGCGCAAGGCGTGGATGTACTGGAACCAGCCGGCGGGTCGACCGCCCAGCTGGAACATGCAGTACGCCTTCCGCGGGCACATGGTGGTGCTGTGCGACGAACGCACCGCCAGCGATGGCGAGGCGTTCAGCGAGGGCTTCAAGCGGCTGGGGCTTGGCAAGGTGATCGGCACGCGCACCTGGGGCGGTGAGATCTGGCTCAGCAGCGGCAACACCACGGTGGATGGCGGCCTGACAAGTGCCGGCGAGAACGGCGTGTTCGATGCCAAGGGCGTGTGGCTGATCGAGGGCCGCGGCGTGGAGCCCGACATCACCGTGGACAACCTGCCCTACGCCACCTTCAACGGACAGGACGCGCAGCTGCAGTCCGCGGTGGCGCACCTGCAGGAACTGATCCGCACGGATCCGCGCGACATTCCACAAGTTCCACCGGCGCCGGTGAAGGCTGTCAAGTGAGGCGATGCCACACGCCCGATCCACACGCGCCCAGGGCTCAGTGCACCGAGAAGCGCGCGCGGCGGATCAGTCGTTGCCAGGCGGCGTTGGCTCGGACCGCTTGCGCTCCACGCGATCAAGCATCATCGCCCTGAATTCGCTTGCCACCAGCCAGCCTGCGACGCCGATCATGAAGAGGAGCGCGGCGTAGGAGAGCAACGTGGGCAATTCGCTCACGGGAACGCCCACTCGGAAGAACGTCCACAGCGACAATCCTGCATGGTAGATGCCGCCTATCAACGCGGTCCACAGCGTGGCGCGAGGACGGAGCCGGAGCACCGAAAGCACCACCAGCAGCGGAATCATCATCAGGATGGGCGCGCTCAGGTCCTGGATGTCGTCGCGCGCGGACAGCAATTCAGTGGCCGTGACCATCGCCAGCACCAGCACCAACTCGAAGGTGGCCGTGGACAGCCAGTAGCGCTCCCCGAGCAGGGAACCCTGGGCATCCGCCGCATTCACCACCTGCAGCGATCGTGTGCAGTACAGGATTCCCACGAACAGCAGCGCCACGCGCGCACCAAGCGCCCATCCCTGCATGGACTCGCAACCCACCACCTGCCGCACCACCGCGAGCATGGCCAGCATGGCGAAGAAGAAGAACAGCATCATCAGCCGGGTGCCTTCGCGACGCTGCACTTCGCGCTGCAGGGCGACCTGGAGAGACGCGGCTTTGCTGGAGGTGGAATCGGCAGTCATGGCGAAAACGAGTGCGGAGTGTAGCCGTTTCGGAATGCGTCATACGCCACATGCATGGCTCAACGCGTCACCACGATTGCACTGGTGCCAGCACTCGATTCAAAGTGGTCGTCGAACCGCAAAGATGTGACGTGGGCTCATCACGCCGCCCACGGAAATTTCAGTGGTTTCATGCAGCCTTGCACCGATCTTCTCCAGTGCGCGTTGCGACCGGGCATTGCCCGGGCTCACGTGGAACCACACCGTGTCGGCCCACTGGAATGCGTGCCCGATCATGAGCGACTTCATCTCGCGGTTCGCGCCGGTGCCCCACTGCGCACGCTCCAGGAACGAGTACCCGATCACCACCGAGCGATCGGCCGCATTCCACTCGTAGTAGCGCGACGAGCCGATCACCCGGCCGGTGGCAGGATCCTGCGCAACCAGTCCACCGCCACACGCAAGCGCGCCATCGAAGAAGCGCCTGAACACGGCGCGTTCATGGCGGTCGGGCACGCTGTGCTGCGCCCAGATCAGCGGGTCGCTGGCGGCCTGATGCAGCGCATCGAAGTCGTCGGCGCGCATCGGTCGCAGGTGGATGCCGGTGCCTTGGAGGACGGGTTGCCAATCCGGATCTGCTGCTGTCATGCACGCATTCTGACAGCAGTCTCCGCAGTGCGCCTGACAGCCAATGCTGGGCCAGCGCCCCGGAGCGCACAGCAACACTCCGCTACCCTCGACCCGCATGACGCTTTCCGTGCGCCCCATCGAGCCGCGTGACCTGCCCGAGATCCGTGCCGAACTGCACACGCACTGGCACTCGAACCAGATCTGGTCGCTGGGTCGCTGCCACCAGGCCGACGCGCTGCCGGGCTTCGTGGCCGAAGTGAACGGCGCGTTCGCGGGCCTGCTCACCATGAACATGGACGCGGGTGGCTGGCAGTGCGAGGTGATCACGCTGAGCAGCCGCGGTCTGGGTGCCGGCATCGGGGCCGCGCTGCTGCAGGCCGCCGAGGACCATGCCAAGGCCAAGGGCTGCCGACGCATCTACCTGACCACCACCAACGACAACTCGAAGGCCATCCGCTTCTACCAGCGTCAGGGCTGGCGATTTGCGGCGCTGCACAAGGGCATCGTGGACCGGGTGCGAAAGCTGATCCCGGATCTTCCCCTGCTTGGGCTGGACGGCATCCAGGTGCGCGACGAGATCGAGTTCGAGCGGTGGTTCACGGACGATGCGTCCTGAACCGCGCAGGGTTGGCGAATCGCGGCGCAAGTTTGAAGGTTGTGGAAATGGGCGCGGTCCGACGGGCGTAGGCACGTGCTGCCCGCGCGCATGCACCCATCTTGGCGAAACGGGACGCAAATCAATCTGACAAAGGGTTCCAAGAATGACGCCTGACGCACGACGCATCCTCTGTGGCCTGACCCTGTGCATGGCCAGTCTGTTGAACGCACCATCGCTGGCGCATCCGCCGGGCGACGACGATGGCCACCCGCATGCCGGCATGCGCGTGTGGCACGACGAGCGCACGGGCGCCGAACACGAGGGCACGCTGCTCACCGTGCGCGCGGATCGCGTGACCATCGAGCTGCATGACGGCGGCATGGTCACCGTGCCGATGGCCGATCTCGACGCCGACGATCGCGCCTTCGCGCAGTCGCGCCTGCAGCGCATCGAGCAGGCCAACCAGATGATGGCCAGCATGCCATCGCCGTTCGTCACGCCGAATCCCATGACGGTCGCCGCTCCATGGCAGGCCGCCATCTTCGACAAGTTCGGGCCCTTCGTGAAGACGCGCAGCGACGACACGTGGCTGTACGTGGAGTCCGATGGCCTGCCGCACGCCCCCGCCGACTTCACCATGATGGTGGGCATCACCGCCTGGCAGCAGCAGGTGCCGCTGCCGCAGAACTACACCGGCGCCAACGCGTGGCAGATTCCGCTGAAGCCCGAACTGGCGGACAAGCCGGTGTCGGGTCGCACGGGCCTGCGTCGCGGCGCCATCGCGCTGGCGGCCAACGGCATTCCCATCTTCAACGCGCTGAACAATCGCGGCGAGGATGCGATGGCGATCGGCGAACTGGATGCCTTCGGCGGCCACTGCGGTCGTGCCGACGACTACCACTATCACGCCGCGCCGCTGGCGCTGCAGAAGGTGGTGGGCGCAGGCAACCCGCTCGCCTTCGCGCTGGATGGCTATCCCATCTACGGGCTGTTCGATGCCAAGGCCAAGGTGGGCGCGGCCGAGGCATGCCCACGCGGCAGCACCGAGAAGCTGGACGAGTGGAACGGTCACTTCTGCATGAAGGATGGCAAGGCCGACACCAGCAGCTACCACTATCACGCCAGCACCACCTACCCGTACATCAACGGCGGCATGCGCGGCAAGGTCACGGTGGATGGCGAACGGTGGATGGCGAGGAGATCACGCCGCAGGCGCATGCACAGCCGCTGCGCGAAGCCACGCCGCCGATGCGTGGCGCGAAGATCACGGGCTTCAAGCAGACGGCACCCAAGGCGTGGTCGCTCACCTATCAGGTGAATGGCAGGAATGGGCACGTGGACTACGCCATCGATGGATCGAAGGTGACCTTCACCTTCACCGATGTGGATGGCAAGAAGACCACGCAGACCTACACCGCTGGTGAGCGCAAGGGCGGCGGACAGCGAGGCGGCAAGCAGAATGGCGGCGGCCCTGGTGGTCGCGGCGGCAACGGTGATCGTCCGCCGCGCGATGGCGAGGATCGTCCGCGTGGCGATCGGCCAGGCGATGACAATCCACCACCGCCCCCACCACCCGAGGACGGCGGCGATGATCGACCTCCGCCGCGCGAGGGTGACAGCGCCCCAAGCGAGCCGCGCGCACCGAACGCATTTCCGTTCAGCAGCGCGGGCATCGGCGCGGATGGCTTGCTTGAAGCGAAGTACACCTGCGACGGCGACAGCGTTTCACCGCCATTCGCGTGGAGCGACTTGCCCAAGGGCACCAAGAGTCTGGCGCTGGTCATGCATCACATTCCGGGTCCGGGCGGCGAGCCGCATGTGTACATCGTGAACTGGGGCATTCCTGCAAGCACCAAGAGCATTGCTGCGGGCGAGCACAAGCTTGGATCGTGGGGCGCCAACACCGTGAACGGTCAGGCGGAATACGCGCCGCCCTGCTCCAAGGGGCCGGGCGAGAAGGTGTACACCGTCACGCTGTTCGCGTTGAGCGCTGAGCCGAAGTTGCCAAGCGGCGGCAAGGTGACGCGCGATGATCTGCTTGCCGCGATCAAGGACCTCACGCTTGGCAGTTCCGCCATCGATCTGCGCTATGCGCGCACGGGCACAGGCGACGCGAAGGGCGATCAGCCTCGCAAGGGTGGTGGCCAGGGTGGTGCTCGTGGCGGCAAGAAGGGTCAGGGTGGCGGACAAGGCGGAGGTCAGGGCGGCGGTCAGAGTGGTGGCCAGGGCGCAGGCCAAGGCAACGGCCAGGCGCGAGGCGGAAGCCAGAGTGGCAAGGGCGGACCGCAAGGCGAAGGTGGCAAGGGCGGGCTGCTTGCACAGATGACCGCGTTCCACACCGAAGTGCCGGCGCACGAATCCGACATCGTGCTGGTTCAGCCCACCGATCACTCGATCACCGCATCCGTGGCCGTGGCGAAACCCGCCGAGGCCTCGATCGAGTGGTGGAAGAAGGGCAGCGACGCGAAGTCGCGCTCGCCCATGATGACGGCGCGACCGGGGGATGTGGTCAAGATCGAACTCGGTGGACTGCAGCCGTCAACCGAGTACCGCTACCGCCTGATGCTGAAGCCCATCGGCAGTGATGCGGCCAAGCCGGGCGAAGAGCACGGCTTTCGCACGCGCCCCGCCGCCGGCGCGCCCTTCACCTTCACCATCCAGGCCGACTCGCACCTGGATGCGAACATGGATCCCAAGGTGTACGAGCGCACGCTGGCCAACGCATTGGCCGACAAGCCCGACTTTCATGTGGACCTCGGCGACACCTTCATGACCGACAAGCGTCGTCAGGACTTTCATCAGGCCGAGCCGCAGTACGACGCGCAGCGCTGGTACTTCGGGCAGCTGTGCGCCGATGCCCCGCTGTTCATGGTGCTTGGCAACCACGACGGCGAGAAGGGTTCCGCGGGCAACAAGCCGGACGACATGGGGCCGTGGAGCTATCGCATGCGCACCGAGCGCTTTCCGGCGCCGGAGATCGGCAATGGCATGTACACCGGCCGCACGCGCATCGAGGACGGCCGCGGCGCCAACTACTACGCCTTCACGTGGGGCGATGCGCTGTGCGTGGTGCTGGACCCGTTCTGGCAGACCAATGATCGCGCGCGCGGCAGCGGGCGTGGCAGCGGCCCAGGCGAGGGCGGGCAACCCAAGGACGCGCTGAAGCCAGACGACAGCAGCTGGTCGTTCACGCTGGGCAAGCAGCAGTACGAATGGCTTGCCAAGACGCTGACCGACTCGAGGTCGAAGTACAAGTTCGTGTTCATCCACCATCTGGTGGGTGGCGTGGGCGGCACCGAGGCGCGTGGTGGCGTGGAAAGCGTGGGGCGGCAAGAACGCCGACGGCAGCGAGGGATTTGCCGAGCGCCGACCGGACTGGGCCATGCCCATCCACCAGCTGCTGGCGAAGAACGGCGTCAGCGCGGTGTTCCATGGCCACGATCACCTGTACGTGCAGAGCGAACGCGATGGCGTGATCTATCAGTGCGTGCCGCAGCCGGGCAACGCGCTGGGCGGCACGCGCAGCGCCGAGGAATATGGCTACGACTCGGGCACCATCTTCGGCAGTCCGGGCCACATGCGCGTGCGCGTGGGACCGGACAAGGCCACGGTCGACTTCGTTCGCTCGGCGCTGCAGGCGTCGGACAAGAGCGGTCGCAGCGAGCGCGAGGCCAACGGCGCGGTGGTGAAGAGCTACGACATCACGCCCAAGACTTCGTGACCGCCGCGGCTTGATGTTTGGATGCGCGCTGCAATCGACTACGCTGCGTGCATGCGCCACATCGCCGCGATCACCCTTCTGCTTCTCGCCCGAACATGCTTCGCCTGGGGCGGCGAAGGGCACCGCATCGTGGGCGCCATCGCCGCAGCGCAGCTGGACAAGCAGACCGCCAAGGCCGTGGCCGAACTGCTGGATGACGAGACCGTGGCCGACGCCGCGTGCTGGGCCGACGAGGTGCGCAGCGACAAGCAGTACGACTGGATCAAGCCGCTGCACTACATCAACGTGCCGCGCGGAGCGACCAGCGTGGACATGCAGCGTGACGGCGCCAAGGGCGAACAGGTGGTGTCGAGCATCGCCAAGTACCGCGACATCCTGAAGGACACCAGCCGGCCGAAGGCGGAGCGCGCCCAGGCGCTGAAGCTGCTGCTGCACTTCGTGGGCGATGTGCACCAGCCCATGCATGTCTCGTTCAAGGAGGATCTGGGCGGCAACAAGCTCACCGTGACCAGCTTCGGCAAGAAGTCGAACATGCACAAGGTGTGGGACACCGACCTGATCCAGCGCCGACTGCGCGACACCAAGGGCGGCTGGGCCACCATGAGCGCCGATCTGCGGCAGGCCATCACCGACGATCAGCGCAAGGCATGGGCGGCAAGCACCAATCCGGTGGACTGGGCCAACGAGTCCTTCGCCATCACGGTGCAGCTGTATGCCAAGGCCCCGGGCAACGACGGCGTGAACGACGACTACTACAAGCAGTGGAGCCCCACGCTGAACGCGCGCCTGCAGGCTGCCGGCGTGCGGCTGGGTGCCCTGCTGAACGACACGCTGAAGGCGCCGGCTTCGCCCAAGAAGCCCTGAGTGCGTGCCTCGGCCGGGCGCGCGCCTTGCGCGGGCCCGCATGGAACACGACCAGCACAATCGGTCCGGCGCTCGGCAACCATAACTCCCTGTGGCGCGAAGAAATATCGTGAAGTTCTTGCGCGGGTCCGTCCCGGTCCCGCGATCGAAAGCAACGATCTCCGTCACGCGTCTCGACAATTCCCAGTGCGGCAACTCGCCGCCAGCATCCTGAAAGGATCGCCATGGACACGAACTCATCAATCGTTCGAAAGCTGTCTCACGCGCTGGTTGGACACGGTTTCAGTGGCGTTGGAGGAAGCGCCACGCGCATCGTGGCCGGCATGATGATGACCGGGCTGATGGTGGCAGCGACCGGGCCCGCATCCGATGCCGTGGGGCAGCGTATCGACCCAGCCATCGCCAATTCACGCACGGGTTGGCGGCAGGCCGGCAAGGCGCACGCAACCAGCGCGACGGCTGCACCGCGCAAGCCCGCGGCGGCCACTGCAGGCGGACCAGAATTCCGATCGCTCGATGGCAGCGGCAACAACCTCACCAATCGCGCCTGGGGCTCGGCGGGCACCGATTACCTGCGCGAAGGCAGCGGCGCCAGATACGGCGACGGCATCTCCACCCCCGCAGGCGCCAAGCGCCCCAGCGCGCGCGCCATCAGCAACGCGCTGGTGGATCAGGCCGGTGCAACCACCGCCGATGAACGCGGCCTGTCGACCTGCTGGTACGAGTTCGGGCAGTTCCTCGATCACGACATCGGCCTCGCCGCGGCGGGCTTCACCGAGGCCTTCGACATCACCGTGCCCACCGGCGACGTGTGGTTCGACCCGGCTTCCACCGGAACCAAGAAGATCTGGATGGATCGCTCGGCCTTCAACCCGGCCACCGGCACCAAGTCGCCGCGTCAGCAGGTGAACAAGGTCAGCGCGTTCATCGACGCCTCGCAGGTGTACGGCGTGGATGCCGCACGCGCGGCGTGGCTGCGCGCCGGCACCGGCGGCCGCATGAAGGTGCGAACCACCGAGCAGGGCGACATGCTGCCACTGAACGACGGCACGCAGGCCAACGACGACGCGGTTGGCAACGCCCCCACCACGCTGATCGTGGCCGGTGATGTGCGTGCCAACGAGCAGCCGGGCCTCACCACGCTTCAGACCGTGTTCGTGCGCGAGCACAACCTGCACGCCGACGCCATCGCCAAGCGCAACCCCACCTGGAACGACGAGCGCGTGTTCCAGGAGGCGCGACGCATCGTGATCGCCGAGATGCAGGTGATCGTGACCAGGGAATTCCTGCCGGCACTTCTCGGCCGACAGCTGCCGCCCTACCGCGGCTACCGCAACAACGTGAACCCGGGCATCAGCAACGCCTTCGCCACCGCGGCCTATCGCAACGGACACTCCATGGTGGGGCCGGACATCGGCATCGTGGACGCCAACTTCGAGGAGATCGACTCGCTGCCGCTGCAGAACGTGTTCTTCAACCCCGGCGTCATTCCATCCGTGGGCGGCATCGATGCCTTCGTGCGCTACTTCGCCATCGACACGCAGCAGGCAACCGACACGCAGATCGTGGATCCACTGCGCAACTTCCTGTTCGGCCCTCCCGGGTCGGGTGGCTTCGACCTGGGTGCGCTGAACATCCAGCGCGGGCGTGATCACGGTCTGCCCGACTACAACACCATGCGCGCCGACTTCGGCATGCCACGCGTGCGCAACTTCGGACAGATCACCACCAACACGGCCATCGCCGACGCGCTGAAGTCGCTGTACGGATCGGTGGACAACATCGATCCCTGGGTGGGCCTGCTGGCCGAGGATCATGTGGCGGGTGCCAGCGTGGGTCCCTCCGCCATGGCCATCATCACCAACCAGTTCACGCGTCTGCGCGATGGCGACCGCTTCTGGTACCAGAACGGACAGTTCCCCAAGCAGCAGCTCGAGACAATCGAGGCCACGCGCCTGTCGGACATCCTGATGCGCACCAC
>RFQW01000291.1 GCA_009924765.1 Planctomycetota bacterium
ATCGTCGCCGGGCGCATAGGGACGGAAGTCGGCGAACTCCATGCCCTGGCCACGGCGACGACTTCGACGCTCGCCCTCGCGCGAACCGCGCGGCTGGCGCCGACTGAGCACATCGAGCCGCTCGATGGCTGCCACCATGGCGGCGTCGAGCAGCTGTTCCACGCGACCGCTCATGGCGCCTCCAGTGGAAGCGATGACACCAGATGCGCGACCACATCGTTCGCGCGCATGCCATCCGCCTCGGCTTCGTAGGAGAGCTGCAGACGATGACGAAGCGCCATCGCAGCAACCGCCCGCAGATCATCGATCGCCAGCGCGAAACGACCAGCCAGCAGCGCACGCACCTTGCCCAGCGACAGCATGGCCTGCGCGGCACGCGGGCCCGCGCCGTGACGGATCCATCGCGCGGCGTTGGGTGCCGCAAACGCACCACCGGCCTGCGTGGACAGGGTGAGTCGAATGGCCCAGTCCTGCACATGCGGGGCCACGGCCACCTGTCGCGCGAGCCGCTGCAGCGCCTGCAGGCCTTCCGCATCGATCACCTGCGGCACCTCGGGCATGGCGCCGATGGTCGTGCGACGCAGGATTTCGCCGAGCGCCTCGCGATCGGGCATGGGCACCTCGATCTTGGCCAGAAAGCGATCGAGCTGCGCCTCGGGCAGCGGATAGGTGCCCTCCTGCTCGATGGGGTTCTGCGTGGCCAGCACCAGAAAGGGTCGCGACAGCTGGTGCGTGTGACCATCCACGCTCACGCCTCGTTCCTGCATGGCTTCGAGCAGCGCACTCTGACTGCGCGGCGCGGCGCGATTGATCTCGTCCACCAGCAGCACCTGACAGAAGATGGGCCCCGGGCGGAAGCGCCGCACGCGCTGACCCGTTGCGGGGTCATCGAGCAGCACCGCCGTACCGATGATGTCCGAGGGCATCAGGTCGGGCGTGCACTGCACACGACCGGCGTGCAGCCCAGCCGCCTGCGCGATGGTGCGCACAAGCAGCGTCTTGCCGAGGCCCGGCACGCCTTCGAGCAGCAGGTGCCCATCGGCCAACAGACACCACAGACATTCCTCAAGCGATGCGCCAAGTCCAACCACGCAGCGCTCGATCGCGGAGCGCAGTTCGCCGGCGTGCGTGCGGAACTGATCCGCCGCCTCCATCGCCGAAAGCGCATCGGTTGGCGCGTGCGCGCTCATGCACCACCACCTTCGCGGGCGCGGCGCTTGGCGGCGCGCAGACGGCCCATCGGGGAATCGTCCTGCGGTTCGGGTTCGGCTGCCGGCTGCGGCGCGGCCTCGGGCGGCGGCTCTTCCAGGGCGATCGGTGCCGCGGATGCGGATGGCGTGGCTGCAGAACGCGTGGCTGCGGGAGCTCCGGCTTCCACGCCGTCGTTCGTGCGCGCGCGCTGTCGTGCCTGCTTCCACGCCGCCGTCACGCGTGCGGCATCGCGAGGTGCCTCGGCTGCGCGTCGCACCGGCCACTCGATCGAGAGTCGACGCACCGCCACATCCACCACGAACAGCGCCGCCGCCAGGAACACGCACAGGTCCCACGCCTGCCGCATCGATTCAGGCATGGGCATGCCTTGCGTCTCGAACAGTTTGGCGTTCGTGTCACCCACCTGCAGCACGCGACCACCGGTGCGACGTGCGATGGCGGCCATGCGATCGGGATCCGCCTGCGCGGTGCGGAACTCGCGCGGATACGGCACGCTGACCGATGCCTGCGTGAACACCGGTCGCGCGGCGCCCGTCATGCCGAGCACCGCGTTCACCAGATACGCGCCGGCCTGATCGACGGCAAAGCGACCGCTCCATCGACCCGCAGCGACCTGCCGAAGCGCCAGCGGCTGCACCGAGCCATCGGGCTGCATCACACGCGCCTCGGCCGATTGCACACGCGCGGTGGCATCGCCGGTCGACTCCACCTCCACGATCGCCTCGTCACCCTCGAGCCGCGAACGCACCAGCACATCACCCGGCGCGGTGGGACGGAGCATCCATCGCACCATGCCGCCCACGAATGGCTGGAAGCCCGACCATGTCGCCCACGCGGGCGTCCATCGATCAGCCAGATCGCTGGTGAAGGCCACGCCGCGACCAAGTCCATGGTTCCACCAGGCAAGGATCGGGTCGGGCGGATCGCCCGCGCTCACCAGTCCAATCTGCGCAGGCTCGCCACGCGCACCGGTGAGCACATAGCCGCGCACGGGCGGCACGGCGCTGATCGAGCGCATCCAGTCGGCCGTTCCCACGCGCTGCGGCTCGAAGGGCTTGCCTTCCCACACCAGCGAGCGGCGCACCAGCTGCGCCTCCTTGATGAAGATCTGCGGAATCGCCACGCGGCTCTGGTCGTCCTTCACCGCATAGAAACGACCGTTCGTCGCCTTCGCGAGTCGAGCCAGCAATCCATCATTGCTTTCGTCGCCAATCGCGACGGTGGACAGCGTGACGCCCTGCGACGCCATGCGCTGCGCGATGGCCAATCCCTCACCCGGTTCGCCCATGGTCTGACCGTCGGTGAGCACGATGGCATGCTTGGTGGTGGCGTGACTGTTCGCCAGTTCAACCGCCGCCATCTCGAGCGCGGGGAAGAGATTGGTGCCGCCACCCGACGCGATCGCGCGGATGCGTGCCTCGATGGCCGGCATGTCCTCGCAGGTGGTCAACGGCACGCTCAACGCGGCATCGCCACTGAATGCGATCACGGCCACCTCATCAAGCGGCGACAGCGCGCGGATGGCCTTGATCGCCGCCTCGGCGGCGATCTGCTGCTGACTTGCGCCCGTGCCCGACACCGTCGTTGCCATGCTGCCGGAACAGTCGATGATCAGCGCGAGGGCGCCTGAAGGCAGCTTGCGCTCCTGCGGCGGATCCATGTCCACCGGCAGCGCCTTGGCGGTTTCGCTGTCCTTCCAGCCGCCAGCGCCGAAACTGTGATCGCCGCCCACCATCATCAAACCGCAGCCCATGCCCTGCACGCTGGCGTGCAGCGCTCGATCGGTCTCGGCATCCAGGCTCCAGCGCGGCACGTTCACCAGCACGATGCCCTCGAAGTC
>RFQW01000292.1 GCA_009924765.1 Planctomycetota bacterium
CCGCTGCCGTCATCGACGCTCTTCACGTCCTTGCCGGTGGCCGGCTTGCCGCCCGCCTGGATGTACTTCACCGCCATCTCGTACATGGCGTGGTGCGCGGCCATGTTGCCCGGATCCAGTTTCACCGCGTTGGCGAGCAGCTGCAGGGCATAGTCATGGTTGCCGGTCTGGCCGATGCTCATGCCATGTTGGATGAACTTCGCAGCCTTCTCGGGCTGAGGTTCGGGCGCAGCGCCCTTGGCAGGCTTGGCCGCCGCGTCGCCGGGCTGGCCGGATGCATCACCACCTTTTTTCCATGGAAAGATCACGCGTGTCTCCAGTGTTTCCGGAACGGATGAAGGTAGAAGAGTATCCGAAGGCGGTCAACGCGAGGACGCAGGAGGATGGGGGAGTTACTAGGATTTCGGCGTGAACAGGCCGCGAGACATCGTGCTGTATCCCCACCCCGTGCTGCGTCAGCGGGCCAAGCCCGTGGCCAGCGTGGATGCGTCGATCCGTGGCCTGGTGGAGGAGATGTTCGATCTGATGCGCGCCGAGGAGGGTGCCGGCATCGCGGCTCCGCAGGTGGGCGAGGCGCTGCGCATCTTCGTGACCGAGGAGCGCGAGGAGGAGGGGCATCCGGCGCGCGTGTACATCAATCCCGTGCTGAGCGGCTTCGACGGCCAGCTGGAGGAGTACGACGAGGGTTGCCTGAGCCTGCCGGGCATTCGCGGCAACATCCGTCGTCCACCGAAGGCTGTGATCGAGGCGATCGACCTGGAAGGCAAGCCATTCCGTCTGGAGAGCGACCAGTTCATGGCGCGCGTGTGGCAGCATGAGTTCGATCACCTTGAAGGGACGCTGATCCTGGATCGCATGACCGTGCTGGATCGCCTGCGCGTGCGACGACTGGTGAAGGATCTCGAGGCCGACGCGCGTGGCTGAGGTGCCCGCCGCGGCCGTGACGTTTCTTGGAAGCGGCTCGCTGGGCGTGCCAACGCTGGCTGCGCTGCATGCGGCGGGTTTGGTGCACGCGGTGGTGAGCCAGCCCGATCGACCCGCGGGTCGCGGCTTGAAGCTGGTGCCCACGCCGGTGAGTGAATGGGCGCTGGCGAACGGCGTGCGCCTGATCCGCACCGAGAACGCGAACGAGGGCGAGGCGCTGCAGGCGGTGCAGCAGGCCGGTGGCCCGATCGTGGTGGTGGCGTTCGGTCAGCGCCTGCTGCCTGCGCTGATCGAGGGGCGACTGAGCGTGAACCTTCATCCGAGTGACTTGCCCAAGTGGCGAGGCGCGGCGCCGATCCAGCGCGCGATGATTGCCGGTGAGCGGCGCATCGGCGTGTGTGCCATTCGTGTGGCCGATCGCATGGACGCCGGCAATGTGCTGGAGCGTTTCGCGACAGAGGTTGGTGATGCCGAGACTGCCGGTGAGGCACTGGATCGCATCGCCGTGGAGGCCGTGCCCATGATGGTGCGCGTGGTGCGTCGCCTGCTTGCCGGCGATGCCGCGGGCGAGGTGCAGGATGAATCGTGCGTGTCGCGTGCGGCCAAGCTTTCGAAGGCCGACGCCAGCGTGCACTTCACCGACAGCGCCGAGCGCGTGCGTCTTCGCGTGAACGGTTTGCAGCCATGGCCAGGGTGCACCGTGCGCGTGGCGGGTCAGGAACTGCGACTGCTGCGCGTGGGTGCGGGCGCGGGCCGGGGCCGCGCGGGCGAACTGCTTGCGGATGGCTCGATCGCCTGTGGCGACGGCAGCGTGCTTCCCATGCTGGTGCAGTCGCCCGGCGGCAAGGCGATGGAGTGGAGCGTGTGGATGCGCGGCCAGCGCGTGCAGCCGGGCACGGTGGTGGAGAGCAACTTTCCTGTCGGGCCAGTGTCGTGAGTCAGGGGCTTCGCAGCGCGGACCTCGACTACCCGTTCGATCCGCGGCACATCGCCACGCAGCCGGCCGAGCCTCGCGATGCGGCGCGCATGATGGTTGTGGAGCGCGCCAGCGGCGCCGTGCATCACGCGCATGTGCGTGACCTGCCGCAGTGGCTTCGAGCCAGCGACACGCTGGTCGTGAACCGCACGCGCGTGGCGCATGCGCGCCTGATGCTGCGCCGCGAAGGTGATGGACGCGAACTGGAGGGTCTGCTGGCTGCGCCCTTGCCGGGCGGTGCGTGGCTGTTGCTTGCCAAGGGTGGCAAGCGGCTTCGCGAAGGCGATCGACTGCAGATGCTGGCTGAATCGCACGAGGGCACGGTGAGCCTGACCTGCGAGCGGAAGACCGACGAAGGTTGGCAGGTGCGCTTCGATGCGGGCGTGGATGCCCACGCCGCGCTCGAACGCGCCGGTCGCACGCCGGTTCCGCCCTACATCCTGAAGGCACGCGGCGCGGAAGCGCAGACGGAGCGCTTTGATCGCGAGCACTACCAGACCGTGTACGGGTCGGATGCGCGCATGCATTCGGTGGCAGCGCCCACGGCAGGGCTGCACTTCACGCCTGCATTGCTGGAACGCATCCAGGCCATGGGGGTGCAGCGAGCCAACGTGACGCTGGAGGTGGGCATGGGCACCTTCAAGCCCGTCGAGGCGGAATGGCTCGCCCAGCACGCGATGCACCGCGAGCGATATGAGGTGCCTGCCGACACGCTCTCGATTCTGCGAAATCGTGAACAGGGTGGGCGTCTGGTGGTGGTGGGCACGACCACCGTTCGAACGCTGGAAAGCCTGCCCGATCCGCTGCCCGCCGACACTTTCGCTGCGGAAGCCAGCCTGCTGATCCAGCCTGGGCACCGCTTCCGGCATGTGGACGCGCTGATGACCAACTTTCACCTGCCCCGCAGCACGCTGCTGTCGCTGGTGGGGGCGTTCGTGGGGCTCGATCGGCTGAAGGCCTTGTATGAACTGGCGCAGCGCGAGGGGTACCGCTTCTACTCCTATGGCGACTGCATGCTGCTGGTGTAGGTACATTTGCCCCATGCGATTCGCGGACCTGATCAGCAAGGTGCCTTCGGTGCAGCGTGAGGGAAGTGCGGACGCCGACGTGACGGCGATCGCGGATGACAGTCGAAAGG
>RFQW01000293.1 GCA_009924765.1 Planctomycetota bacterium
GGCGGCCGCTTCCTTGGCGTCCTTGCTCTTGTCGTCGGTTGCCTTGGCGGCGCCCACGGCGTCGACCAGGATCCGGTCCTGCTGCTGCTGGTGCATCTTCAGGCTGCCCACGGCAGGGCTGGATGCGTCGGGGCGGCCGATGTACTGCACCGGGCGACCCGCGAAGTGATCCATCATCTTGCCCTGCACGAAGCGCCACGCACCCATGTTGCGCGGCTCTTCCTGCACCCAGCACACCTCGGCCTTGGCGAAGCGGTCCAGGATCGGCTTCAGTTCGTCGGCCGGGAACGGATGCAGCTGCTCCACGCGCACGATGGCCACATCCTTGGTGGCGGCCTTGGTGCGCTGCGCGATCAGCTCGTGATACAGCTTGCCGCTGCACAGGATCACGCGACGCGTGGCCTCGGGTGCGGGTGCCGCGTCGTCGGCGATCACGCGCTTCCAGCTGCCCTTCACGAAATCCTGCACGGGGCTGCACGCGGCGGGCAGTCGCAGCATGCTCTTGGGCGTCATCAGCACCAGCGGCTTGCGGAAGTTCACCTTGATCTGGCGGCGCAGCAGGTGGAACAGCTGCGCGCTGGTGGTGGGCTGGCACACGATCATGTTGTCACCCGCGCACAGCTGCAGGAAGCGCTCAAGGCGCGCGCTCGAGTGCTCGGGGCCCTGGCCCTCGTAGCCGTGCGGCAACTGCATCACCAGACCGCTGCTGCGATGCCACTTCGTCTCGGCGCTGGCGATGAACTGGTCGATGATGACCTGCGCGCCGTTGCCGAAGTCGCCGAACTGCGCCTCCCAGATGATGAGCATGCGCGGATCGGTGAGCGAGTAGCCGTACTCGAAGCCCAGCACGGCCTGCTCGGTGAGCGGGCTGTTGTGCACGCAGAACTTCGCCTGATCGGGGCCGAGCTGGTTCAGCGCCACATGCGGCTTGCCGGTGACCTGGTCGTTCACCACCACATGGCGGCTGCTGAAGGTGCCGCGCTCCACATCCTGGCCGGTGAGGCGGATGGGATGGCCCTCGAGCAGCAGGCTGCCGAAGGCGAGCAGTTCGCCCATGCCCCAGTCGAGGCCCGCGTCGCCACCCAGCTTGGCGCGCGTCTCGAGCAGGCGCGCGATGTTCTTGTGCGCCTGGAAACCCGCGGGCGTCGCGCCGAGCGTGGATCCGATGGAACGGATGGTGGCTTCGGGCACGCCGGTTTCCACCGGCGCTTCGGCGTACTCGCCGGTGAGGCCCGCCCAGATGTGCTGGAACGGATTGATGCCGGGAAGCACCGGCTTCTCCTTGGTGCGCGTCTGCGCCTCGTCCATGCGTCGCACCAGTTCCTCGTGCATCGCGTCCGCGTCGGCCTTGCTGATCACGCCTTCGCTTTCCAGCTGCGACGCGTAGCGACGCATCACCGTGGTCTGCTTGCGCACGCGCTGGTACAGCAGGGGCTGCGTGAAGTTCGGCTCGTCGGTCTCGTTGTGGCCGTTCTTGCGGTAGCACCACATGTCGATCACCACGTCGGTGCCGAAGTTCTGTCGCCAATCAAGCGCCAGTCGCGCGGCCCACGCGCAGGCTTCGGGATCGTCGCCATTCACGTGGAAGATCGGTGCCTCCACCATCTTCGCCATGTCGGTGCAGTAGCGGCCGCTGAACAGGTCCTTCTGGTCGGTGGTGAAGCCGACCTGGTTGTTGATGATCACATGGATGGTGCCGCCGACGGTGTAACCCTCGAGGCGCATCATGTTCAGGCACTCGGCCACCACGCCCTGGCCCGGGAACGCCGCGTCACCGTGCAGCACCACGGGCACCACGGCTGTGCGGCGCTCGGTGTCGCCGGCAAGGCGCTGCTTGGCGCGGCAACGACCCATGACCACGCTGCTGACGAATTCCAGATGGCTTGGGTTGGCCGCCAGCGTGAGATGCACCTGCTGACCGGTGCTGGTGGTGACATCGCTGGAATAGCCCTGGTGGTACTTCACGTCGCCGCCGCCGGTGAGGAAGTCTTCCTTCCACGCCTCGTCGAATTCGGTGAAGATCTGGTCGAACTTCTTGTGCAGCACGTTGGCCAGCACGTTCAGGCGGCCGCGATGCGCCATGCCGAAGCTGAGTTCACGCACGCCCTGCGCGGGCGCCTGCTCCACGATGGTGTCGAGCATGGGGATCAGGCTTTCACCACCTTCGAGGCCGAAGCGCTTCTTGCCGATGTAGCGCTTCTCCAGGAACGACTCGAAGCCTTCGGCGGCGACCAGACGCTCGAGCAGGCGCTTGCGTGTGGCGGCGTCGAAGTTGGGCTGGTTGCGCACGGTCTCCATGCGCTTCTGCAGCCAGCGGCGCTTCTCGCGATCCTGCACATGCAGGAACTCAACGCCAATGTGCCGGCAGTAGGTCTCTTCGAGCAGGTTCAGGATGTCGGCGAGCGGCGAGGGGTTGGGCAGCGGCAGCGAACCCGGATCGAACGACACCGCCAGGTCCTCGTCGCTGAGACCGAAGGATTCGAGCGTGAGCTGTTCGGGGAAGGGGCGCTCGGTGCCAAGCGGATCGAGTCCGGCGGCAAGATGGCCGAGGTCGCGATAGGCATAGATGAGACTGTCGACCTTGCTCTGTGCGCCGCGCGTGCCGGGCGCGGCCGGTGCGGCAGAGATGGGTGCGGCCGCAGGCGTTGGCGCCGCGGTGGTGACGGGCTTCGAAGCGCCGTCGGTTTCGGGTGCGCGCTCGTAGCCGAGTTCGAAGCCCTGGAAGAACGTGCGCCAGTCCGCCGACACGCTGTTGGGATCCTTCTGCCAGCTGGTGTAGAGCTGCTCCAGGAACGCGGGGTCGAGCCCGTTCACCTGAGGCGGCATGGCGTAGGAAGGATTCGGCGAAGCGGGGGTGGACACGCGGATTCTCCCGAGAAGCGCGCCGCGACGGTCGAGGGTCGGCACCAATGCCGGTTCGGGCCACGGGGTCGCTTCCTGAAACTGCCGGATTCTAGCGGTTTTTGCCGTCAGATGAAGGGGGGTGGGATGTGCTGGGGGGAGCGAGCGTGGGTACCTGGAAGCGGGCGCACGCG
>RFQW01000294.1 GCA_009924765.1 Planctomycetota bacterium
CAGGCCGCGATCGACTGCGAGCGCTGGCTCGCCGCCAACGGCGTTCACTGACGGGTCCGATACAGGGGACGGGGGTACGTATCGGACGCGGTTGCGCCGGTGGTTCGGGTTCTTCGCGTCCGATATGTACCCCCGTCCCTGTTACGCGGACTTCGGGTCGAGCAGCGTCATCTTCATGCCGCAGTCGGTGATCTGCTGCACGTCGATGGGTCCGGGCGCATCGATCATGAGGTCGGCGCCTGACTGCGTCTTCGGGAAGGCGATCACGTCGCGGATGTTGTCGGTGCCCACCAGGTGCATCACCAGACGATCCAGGCCGAAGGCGATGCCGCCGTGCGGCGGGGCGCCATGTCGCAGCGCGTTCAGCAGGAAGCCGAACTTGAGCTCCGCATCGGCCTGCGTGAGGCCGATCAGCTTGAACACCTTCTCCTGCACATCCATGCGATGGATGCGGATGCTGCCGCCGGCGATCTCGCTGCCGTTCACCACCAGGTCGTAGCCCGCGCTCAGGCATCCGCCCGGATCGCTCTCGAGCAGGTGGAACTGGTCGGGGTTCGGGCTGGTGAAGGGATGGTGCATCGCGACCCAGCGCTTGCCCTCGTCATCCCAGTCGAACATGGGGAAGTCGACCACCCACAGGAACTTCCACTTGGTGTCGTCGATCAGCTGCAGGTCGCGGCCCAGCTTCAGGCGCAGTTCGCCCATGGCCTTGGTGGCCGTGTCCCAGTGGTCCGCAACGATCAGCAGCGAGTCGCCCACTTCCAGGCCCAGCTGCTGCGTCAGCGCCGCGCGGTACGGCTCCAGGTGCTTGGCCACGCCGGTGTCGAAGCCGTTCGCGCCGACCTTGGTCACCGCCACGCCGCCCACCTTGAACTGCTTCACGAACTCCGTGTAGCCGTCGGTCATCTTGCGCGTGAGCTTCTCCGCGCCGCCCGGCACGCGGATGCACTTCACCACGCCGTCGCGGCCGGCGCGCTTCTTGCCGAGCGCCTGCTGGAACACCTGGAAGTCGCTTGCGCGCACGGCATCGCTGATGTCGCGGATCTCGAGGCCGAAGCGCAGGTCCGGGCGGTCGATGCCGAAGCGCTCCATGGACTCCTGCCAGGTCATGCGCTCGATGGTGCCGATGTCGTAGCCCAGCACGTCCTTCCACACGGCGCGGGCGAACTCGCCCATCACCTGCATCACGTCCTCGCGGTCGACGAAGCTCATCTCCAGGTCGATCTGCGTGAACTCCGCCTGACGGTCGGCTCGCGGATCCTCGTCGCGCAGGCAGCGGCAGATCTGCAGGTAGCGCTCGCAGCCGGCCACCATCAGGATCTGCTTGAAAAGCTGCGGGCTCTGCGGCAGCGCGTACCACTGTCCGGGGTGCAGGCGGGCCGGCACGATGAAGTCGCGCGCGCCCTCCGGCGTGCTCTTGATGAGCAGGGGCGTCTCGATCTCGGTGAAGCCGTTGGCGCCGAAGTAGTCGCGCGTGAGCTTGGTCACCTTGTAGCGCGTGCGCAGGATCTGCTGCATGCGCGGACGACGCAGGTCGATGTAGCGGTACTTGAGGCGTGTTTCCTCGTTGATCTTGTCGGCCTCATGCTCGTCGGGCAGGATGGGCAGGTCCTGCGCCTTGTTGAACACCTCGATCTCCTTCGCGAGCAGTTCCACCTCGCCGGTGGCCAGGCGCGGGTTCGCGTCGCCGGCGCGCTTGCGGAGCGTGCCGCGCACGGCGATGCAGTCCTCGCGGCGCAGGCTGCGTGCGGCGGCCACCACCTCGGGCGGAACGTCGGCCAGATCGAACACCACCTGACACAGGCCCTCGCGGTCGCGCAGATCCAGGAACACCAGACCCTTGCCCTGATCGCGGTAGGTGTTCACCCATCCGCACAGCGTGATCTGGTTTCCGGCGTGATCGGCGCGCGGGGCGCCGCAGGTGTGGGTGCGCTTCAGCATGGTGTTCTCCGTGGGGGAAGGATGGTAGCGAATCGCCGCGGCTCGGCTACCTTCCATCGCATGGCCATGAAGGGCGGCGAAGGCGAACAGGCGGCGGCGCGCGGCAGCGTGCTGATCACGGCATTCGAGCCCTCGGGCGATGCGCATGCGGCACCGGTGGTAGCGGCCCTGCGTCGACTGGCGCCGGACGTGTCGGTGATCGCCTGGGGCGGGCCGAAGCTGGCTGCGGCCGGCGCCACCGTGATCGAGCGTTCCGCCGACGACGGCGCCATGGGACTCTCCGCCATCTCGCGCATCGGCGCGGTGCGTCGCCATGCGGCGGCCATCGATCGCTGGTGCAGCCAGCATCGCGTGGCGGTGCATGTGCCGGTGGATTCGCCGGCGGCCAACTTTCCCGTCGCCAAGCGCATGAAGCGACGCGGCGCGCGCGTGTGCCATCTGGTGGCGCCGCAACTGTGGGCGTGGGGGCCGTGGCGACTGAACAAGCTGCGTCGCTGCACCGACTGCGTGCTGTGCCTGCTGCCCTTCGAGGAGAAGTGGTTCCGCGATCGGCAGGTGCCGGCGCGCTTCATCGGACATCCCGTGATCAATCGGCCGCTTGCGGAAGACACCGTCGCGCGCGCCGCCGAATATCCGGCAGGCTCACCCAAGGTGCTGCTGCTTCCGGGAAGCCGCTCGAGCGAGGTGCGCCGCAATCTGCCGCTGCTGCTGCGCGCGCTGAGCGAGATGCAGTCGCGCCATCGCCGCCTGAACGCGCTGCTGGTCGCGGCGAACGCCGAGTTGCTGCAGCTGGTGCGATCGCGCATCGGCGACTCCGTTCCGTCGGGTCTGCATCTGATCACGGGCGACCTGGACGCCGCCATCGCGTGGTGCGATCTGGCGCTGTGCGTCAGCGGCACGGTGAGCCTGGACGTGACGCGTCAGGCCAAGCCGATGGTGGGGGTGTACAAGGTGTCGCCGCTGTCGTATTTCGGATCGCGACTGCTGCTTACCACGCCGAACCGGCTGCTTCCCAACATTCTCGCGGGTCGACGCATCGTTCCGGAGTTCGTGCCGCACAT
>RFQW01000295.1 GCA_009924765.1 Planctomycetota bacterium
GTGAAGCTGTCCGAAAGCATCGCCTCAATGGCCGCTTCCTCCATTGACTCGCGCTGCTTCTGCCATTCGTCCAGCTTGTCCAGCGCGGCCTTGTGCTGCGTTGCATCCAGCTTGTCGCGCATGGACCTGGGCGATGGTGCGCCGAACCCACCCCACACCATCCCACCAGGCAGTGACTGGCGGCGGAAGGTCTGCATGTACTGCGCAGCTTGCGGCCCGGGCAGCAGCGTGGCGATGTCGCGCACGGCGCTGCGCTGGCTGGCAAGCAGCTTGCGCTTCAGATCGGCGGCGCGATCCGCGGCCTTGTCGTCCATGCTTGCCGTGGCCAGCCGATCGATCACTGGCGTGGCGGACACTTCCCACGCGCGCGTCTTCTGGTCGATGGCGGTCTGCGTGTCGGCCGGCAGTTGCTTCAGCCCCGGCACGCGCGGCAGGTTCACACGAACGCCGCCCAACACGGCAGCGGCGCGCGTGCGTGTGCGCGCATCGGCGTCGCGGTCCAATGCGGCGGTCTGCTCGGTGCTCAGGCCGGCCGCGCGCATGGCATCGAACATGGTGCGCTCGGTGCCGCGGGTGGTCTCGAACGCGCGCGCAACGGTGGCACGCCATGCCGCTTCGGCGGCCGCGTCATCCGACTTCGCATCCAGCTTGCCCTGCGCGGGTCGCACCGTCTGGTCGCGCAGCGTGGTCCACTGATCCACGCACGCGTCGAAGGCGCGCTCCATGGCCACGCGCTGCGGGTCGGACGGCTTCACGTCGGTGATCCACTTCTGCAGGTCCTTGGTGCGAAGCGGCGTGGGCAGGTCGACCGGGCCCGTGGTGTCGGCGAGGGCGCTTGCTCCGCCGGACAACGCGAGGGCGACACACGTGACGATGGCAGATCGGATGCTGCGGCGTGGGATTCGCATGCCCATGTTGTACCGCCAGCGCCACCGTTGGTTTCCGCAGTTGAAGTCCGGCTGTCGCCACGCCCGAAGTCAGCGCTCCGCAAGCCCCGCGGCCTGGCCACGCCCGAAGTCAGCGCTCCGCAAGCCCCGCGGCCTGCGCCTGCGACGGTGAAAGCGCCGCCCGCATGCGTCGAAGCACGCGCGCTGACAGTTCCGATCGGTCGTAGTCGAGATCGGCGTTCACCAACTCGCTGCGTCTGATCCTTTCCGAGATCTGCGTAAGCGCCTCGATATCCACGTTTGCCGGGTGGGCGTGCGTGGACATCATCTCCCCCGTCGCCGCCTCGGCCTGTGCAAGGGCCGCGATGGCGCGCTCGGCCATCTCATCCGATCGCATGCGGAATTCGTCCGCGTCGGTGCTGAGCGTCGTCAGTTGCGCGGGCGAGAGGTCGGGCAGCGACATCACGCGATCGATGGTGCGATCGACGCGATCCATCGTGCGATACACCTCAGGGAACTGTTGCGCCCGCATCGCGCGCTTCAGCGTTGCGGCGCCCTGCGGCGGAAGGGTTGCCGCCATCGCCACCAACTCCGCCTCGTCGGCATCCTTGGAGCGCTTCGCGCGTTCCAAAGCCCGCGCGGTGAACGTCTGATGCGCCTCACTCAGCTTCTGCAGCAATTCCGGATCGGGCTCCTCGCCCAGTTGCACGCCCTTGCTCTTCATGCGGTTGCTGATTTCGGACGTGGAGCGAACCAGCGACTCGGCAGCCTCGATCGATGCCTGCAGGTCGGCCATCCGTCGCTCGCGCGCGGCCATCACCTGCGGTGCGATGCGCGCGCGGATGTCGGCGGGCAGTCGGTCGACCACCGCGTCAAGATCGGTTTCACCGGATCGATCACCGGCCCCGATCGACCAGATCCTCGCCAGGCCGCCAAGGTTTCGCAGTCGCTGCAGGGCTCGACGCGAGCGCTGGTCGGCCAGTGCATCGGGTGAAAGGTGCGGAAAGGCCGCAGCGATCGATTCGAACCAATGTTCCTCCAGCGCAGCCTGTTGCGAGCGGTACTGGCCCATGCGGGTCATGGCGTCCAGGGCTTCCTGCGGGGCACCGGACATGTTCGAAGGATCGACGGGCTTCTCGTCGAGCAGTTTTCCGCTTGCCTCAAGCACGTCGCCCGCAAGCGCGTCCCACGTTGCGCGCTGCTCCGTGGTGATGCCCAGCGCATCGCGGATGCGATCCACCTGCGGCTGCTGCAGGCCACGCGGCAGCATGGAGGCCATGCCGGGGTCCGTCGCGGCGTTGCCGTCATCAGGGGTGGCACCATCCACCGGTGCGGTCAAGGTTTTCATGCGGGCGCTCACGCGTCGCTGCATGCCGCCGAAGGCTTCATCGTCCTCATCGATGTCTTCCGAGTCGGTGTCGGACTCTCGCATCGCCCGGCGTGCCGCCATGCGCGCGAACTGGGCCTCGGCGATGGCTGGCGTCTTCGTGGACTCCGCCAATTCGGACATCGCCTGCGCGTCCAGTCGCTTCAGCGCCTGGACACGATTCATGTGGAACGACCAGTCATCGTCGCCTCGCAGCAGTTCGTCCTCGATGACCCGGCTCTCGGAGGTCCAGCGCTCCACGCGCCTGCGTGCCGCAGCATCCATGCGATCACCGATCGCCTCCTCGATGGCGGTCCGTGGCGGGCGCGCGTCCAGGTACACACCATTCAGCATGCGTTGGCGGGCGGATTCCACCCACGCGACGCGGGCGTTGCCGGTCAGCATGGCACCGAGATCATCGATCGCCTTCAGGCGCAGATCCAGCAGTTTGCGAGCCGCTTCGGTCGTGGTCTGCGAGTTGTCGCCGTCCGCGAGTTCGAGCTCGGCGACGCGCTGCGACAATCGGAGCGCGTCCCGGTCGAGTCGCGCCATGCATTCACCGAAGGTGGCCGCGACCGCCGGATCCAGGCCCTTTGGTGCGGCGGGTAGGCGGCACAGCAAGCGATTGGCGCGCTGCGGATCTGCGGAACGCAGTTCAGCGGCGACAAGCCTTCGCGCACGTTCCTGGGCCAGAGCGTCGATCACCTGCGTCTGTTGGTCGGTTCGGGGCCCTGCACGCAGCGCCG
>RFQW01000296.1 GCA_009924765.1 Planctomycetota bacterium
TGAAACCTACGTGGTCACGGCGGGTCGTCAGCAGTCGCTTGCGCCATTGCTTGCGGCCATGCGCGTGGCGGCGTTGCGTCGTGCGCCGGTATCCGAGCGCCTGGCCACGCTTCGCGCGCTGGTTGACCGCGACGCGCGGCAGCCGGCGTGGCTTGAGTCGATCCGCAAACTGGAGCGCGAGGCGGTGGCTTCGCTTGCAGAAGCGGCGCGGCAGGCTGTTCGCGATGGCGACGCCGAAGCAGCCAGTGCGGTGATGACGCAGGTGGAGCAGATGTCGCTTCGCGTGGACGATCATCGCGATGTATTCGACAAGGCGCGATCGATGGCCGAGGCCGATCGATTGCTTGAAGCGCAGCGCGGTGCCAAGAATGCGGTGGAGGCACTGCACGCGGCGGCTGCGGCCATGGACATGGCGGCGCTGAAGCAGGCGGCGCAGGCGTGGGAGAAGCTTGCCTCGGCACACGCGCTTGGCGAAACGCTGCGTCGCGAGGCGGCAGGTCCGCTCGATCTGTTGCGTCGTGAGCGTGAGCGCGCGGCCAGCGAGGCGGAACGCGCCGCCGTGATCGGCAAGCTGGAGCTTGCGCTGGATCAGGCCGCGAGCATGCAGGAACTGGATCGATTGGCCGATGCGGCGGTGCGAGCGGATGCGGCCTTGCCGGCCGCCATCTCGAGGCGGCTTGATGAGCGCCGCGCACAGGCTCGGGCCGCGCAGGCCCGTCGTCGCGCATCGTTCGCCTTTGCTTCGGTGCTGCTCGCTGTTGTGCTGGGTGCTGGCGGTTGGTGGGGCTTCCAGTGGTGGAGCGACGAGCAGCGATTCGCCGCTGCCATCGCCGAGATTGATCGCGCGGTGGTGGCCGGCGACTTCGCCACGGCGGAGCGCGTGGCGGCCACGGAAAGCGCAGATCCACGGCATGGCAGCCGCGCGGAACTTGCCGCTGCCAAGCAGCGCGTTGCCAACGCGCAGGCCGCGCAGGCGCAGCAGTTGGCCGCGTCCGCGGCATTGCTTGCCGAAGCCGATGCGCTGCTGAAACAATCCGAAGATCCGCTCGCATTGGAGGCGCGTGCACGCGAACTGCTCGCGGCCGTGGATCGGCAGCCGGCTTCGATGCAGGAAGCATTCCGCCAGTCTGCCGCGCGACTGCAATCCGCCGCAGTGGAGCGACGCGATCGCGGATTGGATCAGGCGCGCGCCTCGCAACGCGCCGTCGAAGCAAAACTGGCTGAAATCGTGGATCCTGATTCCAAGCAGACCACCAAATTCGACGCGTTTGCTCTGCGCGGCGCGGCCTGGCAGTACGCGGCGGTGGCGATCGAGGCGCGCGAAGCGGCGGTGCAGGCGGCCGCGAATCGTGATGCGCAGGCCGTGGCCGAGGCGCTGCAGGCGACGGCCACCCTTGCGCAGCAGAAGTCGCAGGCGTTGGTTGCGCGCGCGGAGCGCATCGAGCAGGTGGCCGCAGCCTTTGAGGCATTGGAGAAACCGAGCGTGGACGAGGAAGCCACGCTGGAACAGTGGCGCAAGATGCTGCAGTCGGGTGGTGACGTGCTGGCCGAGCGCGGCATGCTGCGTGCCAGCGAATCGGGCATGGAGGCGGCCAAGGCGGGCATGGCGATCCTCGCGTGGCGCACGGTGGTGGTGCCTTCGCTGATTGCTGGCCGCGGCGACCTGAACCAACCTGTGGATGCGCTTGACTGGGGCGATCCAGTGACGGCGCGTGCGCTCGATGCCACGCTGACCAAGCACTTGGATGAACATGCCAACACGCCGTACCACGCCAGCGCCGAAACCATGCGCGGTCTGGCGCGACGCACGCTGACGGCTTGCGGCACGGCACCATCGCTTGGCGAGGCGGCGCTGGCCGCGCTGAAGGCCACTGGCTACGGCGGCCTGTATGAGCAGGGCTTCGAGGGCGGGCGCACGCTGTATGTGCGGCGCCTCGAAGGCAGTGCGGCCGGATCGGCACGCGCGGTCGACTCGAAGAAGGATCTCGCTGCGGATGCCTCCGCACTGGCCCCGCGCAAGTTGCCCGCGTTCCGCCGCGTCACGGCTGAGCGCGCATGGCCGTCGAGCAAGGTGATCGAGTCGGCGCTTGCCGAACTGAAGGGCACCACCGGTCGTCAGGCGCGCGATCGCTGGCTTCGCATGCTGGCCGACCTGCGCACCGCCGAGGCCAATGACCTGGTGCTGCAGTGGCACGCCACGCGAGACCTGTGGAACGTGTGGCTGCGTTTCTTCGCCGACGAAAGCGACGCCGAGGACGCGGCCGCCGCGCGCTGGGTGCGTTCACTCGACGGCATCGCCATGCTGTCGGGTGAGGATCCGATCCTGGTTGCAGCCAGCGAGAGCAGCGCACGCATCGACGGCATCCGTCGATCGGCACGCGAGCAGCTGGCCGGCACCTTCGATGCCAATCGACTGCTGGCCGCGGCCGCGCGACGCGATGCGCGCCTGGCCGCGCAGATGCGCGCCGCCGCGCCGCTGGGTGTGGCGTTGCCGGTGGATGTTGCGCACGCAAAGGTTGCAGGCATGAAGGACGGCGATCGCGGCGTGGTGCCGACGCCGGGCACCGATGGCTGGCGACTGGCGCCGCTTCGCGTGGAGAAGGGCCAGGTGGTGTGGTTGGATGTGCCGCCCGATCCGCCGCTGTCGTGGCCGCAGGTGATCTTCATTCAGGCAGAGGAGAAGCGATGAGTGGATTGAACGTGAAGAACGCCGTTTCGCCGAATGCCGTGCTGCGCTTCGCAGGCGTGGATCCCGAGGCGCGCCTGGGCATGCCGGTGGGTCGCTACACCACACCCGCCTTCAGCACCAGTCTGCTGACCGCGCTTGCGCTGATGGCGGTGGTGTACGGCGCGGCCTTTCCGTTCCGCAACGGCGAGGCCGGCGCCACGGTGTGGAAGTACCTCACGGCCTTCGACCGCATCCCGATCGCCATCGCGTTCTTCAGTTGCTGGAGCATCGCCATCATCGCCATCAAGCTGCTGAAGGT
>RFQW01000297.1 GCA_009924765.1 Planctomycetota bacterium
GCGATGAACACCGGCACCTCGCTGGTGCTGCGGCTGCTCGGGAAATCCTGCATGGTGGCGCGCGTCCAGTGCTGCATCAGCGCCCCCACCGCTTCGGTGTACAGCGCCGAATCAAACTGAGGGTCGCCGATGGCGTTCGCCTGCGCGGCGCTCTCCCACGCGTCGTCGTAGCGCTTCAGGCGGTCGCAGGTCTTCGCCCGCAGGTACAGCGAGGTGCGGCGCGTGGCATCGGCCAACCCGGGCTTCAGCACCTCGGTATCGAGCAGTTCCACCGCCTCGCCATCGAGCTTGCGGTGCACCAGCACGGCCGCGCGCAGATGTTGCACCTGCGCCTGCAGGCGCGCGTCCTTGCCGCGCACCTCGGCAAGCAGCGGCTCGAGCAGTTCGCTGGCCTCGTCGGCGCGCACCGCCGACTCCAGCACCTGCGCCATCAGCAGGCGCGTGGCAGTGTTGCCCGGCACCATCTCCAGCACGCGGCGAAAGCGCTTCAGTGCCTCGTCGGTCTGCCCGGCGTTCGCGGCGGCTCTCCCCAGCATGTGTAGCGTGTCCGGATGCGACTCGATCGCCTCGGCTGCGGTGGCCCATTGCAGAGCCAGCACGAAACGCTGCGCGTGGTCCTCGAGCACGGCCCGTGCGCGCATGAACTGCGCGTCACGCGAACCGGGCTTCACCCAGCGATCGGTGACGGCGATGGCCTCGTCCCACTTGCCCGACTGCGCCAGGGCGGTGATTCGCTCAAGCGCGTGCTGGCGATCCAGGCCTGCAGCGGAAGCGCGGTTGTTTGGCTGATGTGGATGCATGGCGTGACGGCGGATGCTACGAGTGGCCGTGTGATCGATGCGGCGGCGGCCGCAGTCACCGTGCGTCATCGCCCCTGCCCAAACCCCCGCAGCGACTCAAGCTCGGCAATCGCCTCGAGATCTTTCGGGCGCCCGGCCGCACGCTTCAGCGCGATCAGCGCATCCAGCGTCACCACCCGACACGGGCGACCAAACACCTGCAGCTCGATCGACCGGGTGAGCAGCGAGTCAAAGGTGCCGTTGCCGGCCACCTCGCCAAGCAGGTCAATCGGCCCCGACGTCGTGTCCAGCGTGAAGTTCAGCCCCGCGCGCAGCGTCACTTCATCGAACCGAAAGGGCAGTCCCGCCGGTGCACCCCGCAAGGTCGGCCGGAACGGGGCAAGCGCCCGCGCAAGCCTCGCCAGGTTGTCCGCATCCCGCGCATAGACGCAATCCACATCGAAGGTGACGCGCGCAGACCCGTGCGCAATGCCCGCAATGCCGCCCACCACGATGAACCGCACGCCCTCGGCCTGCAGCGCGCCCAGCAGCGAGGGCAGGTCGGTCACGCCCGCCCCTCCCGATGCTCGCGGCCCGCGCGCCGGAACTCCTCGGCCACCCGCTGCATCTGCATCAGGCTGCGCAGTCGCTCGTCCACGGTCATGGCCAGCCGCGATCGGAGCAGCGAGAGGTCCACGTCGCGGCGATACAGAGCGATCACCTCCGACATGGAGTCCGCCTCGGAAATCGCTGGATCAGTCGGAGAACGGGTCACGCATGCAGTCTAGCCAGCCGGATGCACGCCAAATGAAAGCCCCCCGGCGTATGAGCGCCGAGGGGCTTGGAACGATCCCGATCAGGCGGCGGTCCGCCAGCGACAGTCGTCAGGCGCGACGGCGACGGGCCATGAGGCCAGCCAAGCCAACCAGCGCCGCAGCGCCGGGAGCAGGCACGAACGAGAATGCCAGCACGCTGCCGGTCTCGTTGCCGCCATTGGCGAAGGTCAGCGGGCCATTCACGCCCACCAGGTAGCTGCCACCAGCCACCAACTGGATGTCGCCCGAATCCCACATGCCGCTGCCGCTGCCGTGCAGGAAAATCGTTGCATTGGCGCTGTTGTCGACCAGGAACACCGTCGCTGCCTCCGAGCTGATGTCGCCCGTGAGCCGCACCGTCATGTTCGTGTCTGCCGTGAATCCGATCGTCGCGCCGTACACGCTCCACAACTCGTTGCCATCGGAGGCCGCGCTGACGAGGAAGCCGAACTGACCCAGGCCACTGAACACCAACGAGGAGTTGGCGCCGATGGCGGCGAGCGGCGACGTGATGGCGGATGCATCAAAGTTGGTCGCGTACGCGCTACCCGCATTCAGGTTGAAGTAGGCGCTGGTGACGGTGATTCCGGCCTCTGCAGCCGTGGCAACCCCGAGGGTTCCACCAAACAGAAGGGCCGACTTGACGATGTTCTTGCTGATCTGCTGCATGAGAGAATCTCCCGGGGCGACCCCGAACAGGTCCGCGGGTTGAACGCGGACAAACCGACCGCCGAGACTCGTCGGCGACGACCCATTGCCACTCTGGCCGCAAACAACCCGCAGCGGATGATTCGAGATGTGCAGGCGGGAACAACAGAGAGGGAACAGCCCATCGGGGAAGATGGACGTGGGCAAGATAGCCCGGATGCCGGGCAAGTCAAGGTAACTGCCTGTAAAGGTTGTATAACACTTTGGACAGTGGCTTTGGCTCCGCCCGTGTGTGGCGTCACCAAATGACAAGGGCCCCCGGTTCGATGACCGGGGGCCCTGCGTTTATGAGATGAATCGGGCGCTGGGGACAGCGCGCCGCGGCCCGTCAGGCCCGACGACGGCGACCCGCAACCAGACCCGCCACGCCGACCAGAGCGGCCGCGCCGGGGGCGGGCACCGCCGTCACGGCGAAATTGAGCACGGTGCCGGTGTCGGTGCTGCCATTGGCGCCGGTTGGATTGATGGCGAGGCTGTAGTTGTGGCCCGAAACAAGGGCAAGAGCGCCCGAGTTCCAAGCCGTCGCGTCGCCGGCGACGCGCATGAACATCGTCTGCGAGTTGGTGGTGTCCAGCATCAGGATCACAGCACCTTCAGCCGCGGTGTCGCCCGAAAGCACGGCGTTCATGTTCGAGTTCGCCGTGAAGGTGTATTCGAACGCGAACACGCTCCAGA
>RFQW01000298.1 GCA_009924765.1 Planctomycetota bacterium
CCGCGCCCGCTGCGGCACAGGTGCCCGCTGTGGCGCCCGAGCCCGCTGCCGCCACGCCGCGCGCGGCCACCACGCCGGCCACCACCGAAATCCGCACGGTGCGCGTGAATGCCGACAATCTGGATCGCATGATGCGCCTCGCCGGCGAGAGCATGGTCGAGGGCCGGCGCTACCCGCAGGTGCAGAAGGGCGTGCGCGAACTCGTGTCGCGGCTGCGCAACGCCCGCGAGGCGGTGGATGTGGCGCGCCGCCGCAAGCAGCCGTCGGATCTCGAGGAAGCGCAGCACCAATTGCTCGAGCTCGAGCAGGCGCTGACGCGGCACACCGGCCTTCTCGAGTCCACCTTCCGACGCACCGAGGAAGTCGGCACGCGCCTGTATCACGAGGTGATTGGCAGCCGCATGCGACCCTTCGGCGATGCCACCGCAGGCTTCCCGCGCATGGTGCGCGATCTGGCCAAGCGGCTCGACAAGCAGGTGCGCTTTGACATCGAGGGCGTGCACACGCCGGTCGATCGCGACATCCTGTCGCGGCTCGACGCCCCGCTGAATCACATCCTGCGCAACGCCATGGATCACGGGGTGGAAACGCCCGAGAAGCGCCGCGCCAACGGCAAGAGCGATGCGGCCCTGCTGCGTCTGGAGGCGCGGCATCACGCCGGCATGCTGGAGATCCGGGTGCGCGATGACGGCAATGGCATCGACCCCGAGCGCATCCGCACCAAGGTGGTGGAACGCCGGCTGCAGTCGGAGTCGGTGGCGAAGGGACTCGGCAAGGCCGAACTGCTGGAGTTCCTCTTCCTGCCCGGCTTCTCCACGGCGAGCGCGGTCACCGAAGTGAGCGGACGCGGCGTGGGACTGGATGTGGTGCACCAGACCATGCGCGATCTGGGCGGCTCGGTGCGCATCGAGAGCGAGATCGGCCGCGGCACCACCTTCGTGATGAGCCTGCCGATCACCCTCAGCGTGATCCGCGCGGCGCTGGTGCGGGTGAGCGGCGAGACCATGGCCTTCCCGCTGGCGCGCATCGAACGCATCGTGCGCACGCAGCTCGGCGCACTGCGACGCACCGAGGGCAAGCTGCAGTTCGATCTGGACGGGCAGGCGATCGGCGTGCTGCGCGCGTCAGAACTGCTGTCGCTGGACGGCGATCATGTGAACCGCGACGACCATGTCAGCCTGCTGGTGATCGGCAACGAGCAGGACCGCTGCGGTCTGCTCGTGGACGGCTTCCTTGGCGAGCGCGATCTGGTGGTGCGTCCCATCGACGAGCGCCTGGGCCGCGTGCCGCACGTGGCCGCCGCCGCGATCGACGACGACGGCCTGCCGCTGCTGGTGATGGATGTCGAGGACATGCTGGTGTCCATCCGTCGCGGCCTGTCCGAAGGCGCCATCCGAGGCGTGTCTCCCGCGGCGCTGGCCGCTGGTGCCCGTGGCCGCAAGCGCATCCTGGTGGCCGACGACTCGATCACCGTGCGCGAGGTGGAACGCCAGATGCTGTCGCGACTGGGCCATGAGGTGGAGGTGGCCGTGGACGGCATGGATGCCTGGAACCAGCTGCGCGCCGGCCAGTTCGACATGCTGGTGACCGACGTGGACATGCCTCGCATGAACGGCATCGAGCTAGTGCGCATGGTGCGCGGCGAGGCGCGCTTCGCGTCGCTGCCGATCGCCATCGTCAGCTACAAGGATCGCGCCGAGGATCGCGCGGCGGGCATGGACGCGGGCGCGAACGCCTACCTCACGAAGGGCTCCTTCCAGGACCAGACCTTCATCACGACGGTCAACGATCTGATCGGGGACTCGGTCTCGTGAGAGTGGCGATCGTCAACGACCTGCCGATCGCGCTGGAGGCGCTTCGGCGAGCGGTGGCGCAGTATCCCGGCGCGACGATCGCGTGGAGCGCGATGGATGGCGAAGAGGCCGTGCGCCAGTGCCGCGCGGACCGGCCCGACATGATCCTGATGGATCTGATCATGCCCAAGATGGACGGCGTGGAGGCCACGCGTCGCATCATGCGCGACACGCCCTGCCCCATTCTGGTGGTGACCGCCACCGTCACCGGCAACGCCGCGCGCGTGTTCGAGGCGCTGGGTGCCGGCGCGCTCGATGCCATCGACACGCCCAACCTTTCCTCGCCGGATGGACTCGAGCGCCTGTGCCGGCGCATGCAGCACATCGCGCGCCTGTCGAAGGATGAACGCGCTCCGGCCAAGCAGGGCACCACAGCCACCGCCACGACACAGCATGCACGCGGCACCTCGCCGCTGCTGCTGGTGGGAAGCAGCACCGGCGGGCCCCAGGCGCTGTGCACGCTGCTCACCTCGCTTCCGAAGCCGCCGCCGTGCGCCGTGCTGATCGTGCAGCATCTGGATGCCGGTTTCATTCCGGGTCTGGTGGAGTGGCTTGCCAAGGAGACGGGCCACAATGTGCGTCTGGCCGAAGCCGGCAACGAACCGGGACCTGGCGCGATCTGGGTTGCGGGCGGATCGCAGCACCTGGTGCTGGAAGCGAGCGGCAAGACGAGCAACCGCCCCGCGCAACCGCATGAACTGCATCACCCGAGCGTGGACATGCTGTTCGACAGCGCCGCCAAATCGAAGGTGGCGCCCGGCGTTGCGGTGCTTCTCACCGGCATGGGCCGCGACGGCGCCGAGGGCCTGCTCGCGCTGCGCAACGCCGGATGGCACACCATCGCGCAGGATCAGGCAACCAGCGTGGTGTGGGGCATGCCCGGCGCCGCCGTGCGCCTGAACGCCGCCATGCATACGCTGCCTCTTCCGCTCATCGCTTCTGCGGTGACGCATGCCTTCAGGAACCCAAGGAAAGTCGGATCATGAGTCAACCCACCCCCATCGCCTCGCAACTCGAACTGCCAACCGTGGTGCTGCTGGTGGATGACCAGCCCATCATCGCCGCCGCGGTGCAGAAGATGATCGCCGGGCAGGTGGGCTGGGAGTTCCACTACTGCA
>RFQW01000299.1 GCA_009924765.1 Planctomycetota bacterium
GCGCGCGAGATGGTTGCGCAGATCGTCCGCGCGCGCGAACGGCATCTGCTCCACCATCTGCGGCACGCTCTGCTGTGGTCCGCCCAGCGGCCCGAGCACCAGCAGGTAGCCGGCGAAGCGGTGGCCCTCGAGATCCATCGACAGGTCGCGCTCGATCAATTCGGCGTCCAGGCGCTCGCTCTCGGCCAGTGCGGCGTGGTCGACGGCCTTCAGGTTGCTCAGCAGCTGTGCCGTCTCCTTCTGGCGGCGCTCGATCGCGGCCATGCTGCGATCCTGGATGCGCGTGGCGTCGGCGGGGCGTCCCTTGGCGATCGCCTCCATCGGATCCTCGCGGTCGCGGAAGGCCTGGATGGCGTCGAGTGCCTTCTGCAGCTGCGTGGATGCGTCATCCGCGGCGGCGAGGCACGGCATGGTGGCGAGCAGCAGGACGGCAAGCGGCATGATTCGCATGCGGGCACGCTACCAACTTGCGGCGCTGCAAATCCGTGTCCAAGTGCCTACGCTCGGCGGCGTGAGCGCCTCCATCGACATCACCCTTGGTCACAGTCCTGATCCCGACGACGCCTTCATGTGGTGGCCGCTGTTCGGCGTGGATGGTGGCGCGCCCGCGATCGGCGAGCCTGGGCTGCGCTTCGTGCAGGTGTGCGATGACATCGAGACGCTCAACCGCCGTTCCGCTGGCCCCGTCGAGGCGTTGCTGGATGTGACCGCCATGAGTTGCGCCAACCTGCCCATGGTGGGTGATCGCTACGCGCTCACCGCCTGCGGCAGCAGCGTGGGCGATGGCTACGGCCCCAAGCTGGTGGCGCGCACGCCGATGACCTTCGACCAGCTTCGCGACCCGTCCTGCGTGATCGCGGTGCCCGGTCGTCGCACCACCAGCTTCCTTGCACTCAGCCTCATGTTGGGCCCGGGGTCGTTCCGCTTCGAGGAAGTGCCCTTCGATCAGCTCATGGAGCGCGTGGCGGATGGCACCTACCGCGCCGGCGTGGTGATCCACGAGGGGCAGCTGCTGTTCGGCCAGCACGGCCTGCATCTGGTGCAGGATCTTGGTGCGTGGTGGAACGGGCACTCGGGCCTGCCGTTGCCGCTTGGGGTGAACGCGGTGCGCCGCGATCTGGACGCGCGTCATGGTGCCGGCACGCAGCGCCGCGTGAACCGCCTGCTGATGGCAAGCATCGAGCACGCGATGGCGCATCGCGAGCAGGGGGTGGCGTATGCACTGCGGTTCGCGCGAGGCATGGAGGCTTCGCTCGCCGGCACCTTCGTCGACATGTACGTGAACCGCTGGACGCTCGACTGCGGTCCGCGCGGTCGCGAAGCCGTGGACCGACTGCTGTCCGAAGCGGCGGCCGCGGGGCTGTCGCCACCGGCGCCACGCGAGGTGTTCGTCGGCGCCTGATGCCGACTTCAGGGCATCCGTATACTCTCGCCCCCGCATGAGCCTTCTCCCGCCAGAAATCGAGCAAGCTGGAGGACACGCGCCACCAAGCGTGCGTCAGTTCGGCGTGTTCCTGGACAACAAGGTGGGCAAGCTGCTCGAGCTGCTGCGACTGTTCGACGACCAGCATGGCCTGCAGCTGGCCGCCTTCAGCGTGGTCGAGTCCAGCGATCACGCCGTGGTGCGCCTCATCTTCAACAACGCCGATGCCGCGCGCGTGGTGCTGCGCAGCCATCACTACACCTTCAGCGAGGTCGACCTGCTGGTGGTGGAACTTTCCGATGGCCGCTCGCTCACCAATCTGTGCCTGCATCTGCTCGGCGCCGAACTGAACATCCGCTTCGCCTATCCCGTCATGCTTCGCCGCGAGGACAGCCCAACGGTGGCGATCGCGGTGGACGACCTCACGCTCGCCGGACAGATCCTGCTTCGAAAGCGGTTCCGTCTGCTCGGCGAGGAAGACCTCGCCTGAAAGGACACCCCATGGCACGACTCGTCCGACTCACCGGTACCGGCCCGCAGAAGATCGAACCCACGGACAAGCCCGTGTTCGTGTGCACCTGCGGCCTCAGCAAGAAGTTCCCGCTGTGCGACGGCACGCACAAGATCTGCCGCGACGAGCCGGAGGGCGCCACGTTCGTGTATGACGCGAATGGCCAGCGCACGCCTGCGCCCGGTCAGTGAGGCGCAGCGCTCAGTCCGGGTAGATCGCCGAGGTCTTCTCGGTTTCCCACACCCGCACGCGCACCAGTTCGCCGCCGGCCGTCTGGATGGCGGGCTGCAGCCAGTCGAAGCACACCTTGGCGATGGCTTCGACGCTTGGATTCGTGTCACTGAAACACGGTACATCCGTGTTGAGATGCTTGTGGTCCAGCCGGTCCACCACGCGTTCGCGTGTCAGGCGCTCGATCTCCTCGCCGCGAAGGGTCGGTGGATCCTGCATCGGCACGCGCACCTCCGTCTCCAGGCGATAGTTGTGTCCATGGCCTGCCGGGTTGTTGCACTTGCCGAACACGCGGTGGTTCGCCTCGTCGCTCAGGGTGGCGCAGTGCAACCGATGGCTGGCCGCGAAGTCGAAGCGGTGGGTCAGGACGGCGTGGTTCGGCATGGCGTGCTCCGTGGCGGTGGAGGCCAGCGGATGCTGGCGAAGGCTGAGGCGAACAACCTCGAATCCAAGCGAGTTTCCAAGGGATTGCTGCAACGCGGGCAGGACCGATGTCGGCGACTCGCCACGGTGCATCGCCTGCTGCAGCATGGCGGGCGCCGTCGCGCGAACGGCCGCATCGATTTCCTGAATGCCGAGGATGTAACCGGTGGTCGCATCCGGCGTGCCGGTGATCGTCACCTCCAGCTCGAAGTGCATCATCCATGCGTCATGCGAACGCGCTGCGCCCGCCGCGGGCGGAACGGGAATGGCGAGTCGAACGATGCGGGAGAGTTTCATGAGGGGTGTGCTCGCATCAATCCGAGGCAAGCGAGTTTCCGGTCGCCCATTCAGGTGATGCATCCGCAATTTAGTCGAAAGTTCC
>RFQW01000300.1 GCA_009924765.1 Planctomycetota bacterium
GCTCCGAGCGCTTGGGCTGCCCATCACGCACCCCATGTTGTTGCCGGTGGAGCGACTACTCGATGGTCTGGAGCAGTTCCGACAGCACCTTGGTGGGCGGCTCGCCATTCCGCTGATCACCGAACCCGGCGCACACCGGGAGGTGCAGGCGCTGCCGCCCAGCGCGGTGAAGGCCGCGGCAGGCCTGTTGATGGCAGGTCATCCGGCCTTGGCATCGGCCTGAAGGTCTGCATTTCTGGCTTGTGATCGCAAAATCGCGGCGTTCGGTTTGACCCACTCCCGCGCCGCGGTAGGTTGTGCAGCCAGCTGAAATCGCAACACAGCCTGCCTGAAACCGGAGACCCCATGCGCCACCTGCTTCCAATCGTCGCCTCACTCGCCTGCCTCAGCCTTGCCAACGCCATGCCGGGTGACGCGGACGGCGAAGCCCTTCCGCGCGCGATGACCGAAGCGGAAGTCGATTGGGCTGCCAAGCATCCGGCTGCGGGCTTCAAGGCGCTGACCGCCCCGCCCACAGGACCGCTGGTGGCGACCACCGAGTATCAGGCGAGCCAGGCGATCTTCTTCGGCTACTCCGGCACCAGCAGCTGGAAGAACATCATCGCGCTCATGGCCAAGCACATCACCACGACGGCCAACACCGAGGTGTGGGTTGTGGTGACCAGCAGCTCGCAGTTGACCGACATGACGAACCGCTTCAACACCAACGGCGTGAACATGTCGAAGGTGCGCACCTTCACCGCGCCACTGAACAGCATCTGGGCGCGCGACTACGGTCCGCGATTCATCCACGAGGGTGGCTGCCGCGTGATCGTGGACAGCACCTACTACAGCAGTCGTCCGTCCGACGATGCCATTCCATCGTTCCTGGCTGGTGCACTGAAGATGTCCTACTACGCAACCGACCTGCTGCACTCCGGCGGCAACTATCACATGGCCGAAACGGACACGGGTTACTGCACGCGTCTGGTCGTGAACGACAATCCCTCCAAGACCGAGACGCAGATCAAGGAGATCTTCCGCGCCTACTACGGCTTGTTCTCGCAGATCTGGACGCAGTTCCCTTTCAGCGTGGATGGCACGGGTCACGTGGACATGTGGTTCATCCCGGTCGGACCCAGGAGCGTGATCATCAGCGATTGGCCGCTGAACTCGGGCAGCTCGCAGGACCTGACCTGCGATGCGACCGCCGCCGAGATGGTCTCGCGCGGATGGACCGTGACGCGCGTGCCGGCCTATCTGGTGGGCGGCGTGCACTACACCTACACCAACGCCACCATCGCCAACAACGTCGCGCTGGTGCCCAGCTACACCAACGCCACGGTCTCTCCCTCCAACCCCACGGCGCTCGCCGCATGGCAAGCGGCCATGCCCGGCACCACCATCATCCAGGTGCCGTGCGAGAACATCATCAGTGCGGCCGGCGCCATGCACTGCATCATGATGCAGGTGCCCACCAGCACCGGCGGCAACAACCCCGTGACCTATGTGAAGAACCTGAACACGTCGCAGTCGCTGACGCCAGGTGCCACGGTGACCGTGAACTGGATCAGTGATCATGTTCGCACCATCAGCGCCGTGGATGTGCAACTTTCCACCGATGGCGGTGCCACCTTCAGCACCATCGCGGCCAACGAGGCGAACGACGGCGCCTTCACGTGGACCGTGCCCGACCTGTACAGCACGCAGGCGCGCATCCGCGTGCTGGCCAAGGACACGCTGGGCAACACCGGCGGCGACATGAACGATGCCGACCTGACCATCGACGGAGTGCAGCCGCGCAACGGCGATCTGGACGGCGACGGATTGGTGCTTGGAAGCGACATCGCGCTGGCGCTGCTTGACTGGGGCGCGTGCGCCGACACCACCAACTGCCCTGCCGATCTCGACTACGACGGCAACGTGGGCGCAGGCGACATCGCGCTGTTCCTGCTGCTGTTCGGCGATCCCGTGTGATGTTCGGCGCCGGTCGCCCGTGGCTGCGGCCGTAGACTCAAGCGCATGAGCGCGCCCGGCCAACCCCCGCTTGATCGCGAACAGCTGATCCAGCTGGGCTTCATCGAGGCGCGCGGTCGTGCGCTGGATGTGGCCGCGTTCCTGGATCGCGTGCAGCGCGCCACACCCGCCGCCGGCGCACCCACCGACGCACTGGCGGACGAGCGCGTGCGCGCCATCTGCGATGCGCTGCGCCTGGCGCTGGATGGCCAACCCGAGCGAGCGCGCCGCATGCTTGAACTGTGGAGCGACACCACCACCGAGCCTTCGGCGAAGGCCGACGGCAAGGCCGCGCGTGGCGTGCCGAGGAAGGCCTGACCATGTACATCGATCCGCATGTGCACATGGTCAGCCGCACCACCGACGACTACGCCCGCATGGCGGTGGCGGGCTGCGTGGCCATCACCGAGCCGGCGTTCTGGGCGGGCTACGACCGCAGCAGCGCGCAGGGCTTCCACGACTACTTCCGGCAACTCACCGACAGCGAGCCGCGCCGCGCCGCCGCCTACGGCATTCGCCATCACGCATGGATCTGCATCAACCCCAAGGAGGCCGAGGACCACGGCTTCGCGCGCGAGGTGATGGGGCTGATCCCGGAGTTCCTGCAGCGACCCAACGTGCTGGGCATCGGCGAGATCGGCCTGAACCGCAACAGCCGCACCGAGTTGGCGGTGTTCGAGGAGCACCTGGAACTGGCCGCGAAGTTCGACACGCTGGTGCTGGTGCACACGCCGCATCTGGAGGACAAGCGCAAGGGCACGCGCCTGATCCTGGATGCCATCCGCAATCAGGGCAAGCTGAAGCCCCGTCGCGTGCTGATCGACCATGTGGAAGAGCACACCGTGCGCAGCGTGCTGGATGCGGGCTTCTGGGCCGGCATGACGCTGTACCCCGACACCAAGTGCACCGCCGCGCGCGCGGTGGACATCATCGAGATGCACGGCACCGAGCGCCTGTGGATCAACAGCGCCGGC
>RFQW01000004.1 GCA_009924765.1 Planctomycetota bacterium
CGCCCGGACGCGCGTTGCCGCCAAGCGCGGTGCATGTGGCGCCGGCGATGAAGCCCGGATCCATGCCCGCGCGAAGCAGGCACCAGGTCAGCAGGCAGGTGGTGGTGCTCTTGCCGTGCGTGCCAGCCACCGACACGCCGGTGCGCATCTCGTGCAGCAGGCCAAGCGTCTGAGCGTAGGTGCGAATGGGCACGTCACGCGACTTGGCCGCGGCCAAGGTCGGGTGCGTCATGGCGGCGGCAGCGGTCGCCACCACCAGATCCACGTCGGTGGGAAGGCCATGTGCAGCGCCGGTCACGATCTGCAGTCCTTCGGCGCGCAGCGCATCCACCGACGCGCCGCCTTCGGCATCTTCACCGCGCACGGTCGCGCCCGCCTTCACCAACAGGCGAGCCAGCCCGCTCATGCCGGTGCCGCCTGCACCCACCATCCACACGCGCGCCCCCTTCAGCGCGGGCGCGGCAGTCGAGGTGGGTCGGTTCATGTCGCGCATCGTAGGGGCGAAGCTGGTGATGTCCGCCATGCTGGGGGAGGGAATCGTGCTCACGAGGCAAGAATCGGCAGAGCGCGCGCGCTGGCGTGAATGGCTGATGAGGCAAAGCGGTCAGGTTCGTACAATCGGACCGATGACCGACGCGAGCGCGCAAGTCAGGGCCCAGGTGCTGCTCATCGACGATGAGGTGGAACACGCCCAGACCATGGCGGACACCCTTCGAAAGCCCGGGCACATCTGCACGGTGGTGCACTCGCTCAAGCAGGCCGAACCCGAACTGCGCAACGGCAATTTCGACGTGATCGTGACCGACCTGGTCATGGACACCCCGACCGCCGGGCTGGAGGTGCTGAAGCTGGCCAAGGCGCACCAGCCCGAAGCCGAGACCATCCTGGTCACCGCCCACGGCGATGTGCCAACCGCAAAGGCCGCGCTGCAGGGGGGCGCCTACGACTTCATCGAGAAGCCGCTCGATGTGGTGGTGTTCCGCAACCTCGTGCAGCGCGCCGCCGAGACCGTGCTGCTGCGTCATCAGAACGCCTCGCTGCGCGGGCAGGTGGACGCGGCGTACGGCTTCGAGGGCATCATCGGCGAGTCGGCCGCCATGCGGCTGGTGATCGACACCATCCGGCAGGTTGCCCCGAGCACCATCCCCGTGCTCATCACCGGCGAAAGTGGCACGGGCAAGGAACTGGTCGCGCAGGCCATCCACAAGCACTCCAAGCGACGCGAGCGCCGCTTCGCCACCTTCAACGCCGCCGGTCAGAGCGAGAGCCTGCTCGAGGATCAGCTCTTCGGTCATGTGCGCGGCGCCTTCACCGGGGCTGATCGCGACCGCGAGGGTGTGTTCGAGTACGCCGACAAGGGTTCGCTCTTCCTCGACGAGATCGGCGACATGCCCATGAGCATGCAGCCCAAGCTGCTTCGCGTGCTCGAGACGGGCGAGGTGATCCGCCTCGGCTCCAACGAACCGCGCAAGGCCGACGTGCGCTTCATCAGCGCCACCAACCAGACGTTGAAGGATGCGAGTGCGCAGGGCCGTTTCCGCCAGGACCTGTACTTCCGGCTCAAGGGCGTGGAGATCCATCTGCCGCCGCTGCGCGAGCGACGCGAGGATGTGCCGGCGCTGGTGCGACACGCGGTGGGTCGCTGGTGCGCGGATCTGTCGAAGCCGCGTCTCGAGGTGGGTGATCCCGCCATGATGCGCCTGATCGCCTACGCCTGGCCCGGCAACGTGCGTGAGCTGCTCAATGTGGTGCACCGCATGGTGGTCACCTGCGCCGGTCCGCGGCTTGAGCTGCGCGATGTGCCGGCCGAAATCCGCGAGAGCGAGGGGGAGCAGGCCTCAGGCGGCGTCGGCAGCCTGGCGGGCATCGGCCTCGATCGCCTCGAGAAGGAAGCGATTCGTCAGACCCTGGCCATGACCAACGGCAACCGCGAGCAGACGGCCGAGCTGCTCGGCATCGGCGAGCGCACGCTCTACCGCAAGTTGAAGGAGTACGGCCTGCGCTGACCGCTTGCGGTCGGGCGCGCGTCGCTCCACACTCCACCCCACATGCCCTGGATCCTCTGGCGGCATCTCCTGACGGAACTGCTCAAGGTGCTGCTGCTCACCGCATCGGTGATCGTGGTGGTGGTGGCGTTCGGCGCGGCCATCAAGCCGCTGGCCGACAACTCGCTCGGCCCGGGCAGCGTGCTCAAGTACGTGTCGCTGGCCATGGTGCCCATGCTGCAGTTCGCCTTGCCGTTCGCGGCGGGCTTCGCGGCCACCATCGTGGTGCACCGCTTCGCCGTGGACAACGAGTTCGTGGCCATGGCCGCCAGCGGCATCCGGCACCGCACGGTGATGGGTCCGGTGATCATCCTCGGCGTGCTGCTGTTCGCCGTCATGCTGTGGCTGGTGAACACCGTGGTGCCCGAGTTCTGGGGACGCATGCGCGACACCATCGCGCAGGATGCGGCCGCCGTGTTCGTGGCGGCCGTCGAGCGCGGCGAAGCCCTGGACGCCGGTGAGCTCACCATCTACGCCGACGCGGTTTCCGTGGAGCCGGCACCGCCGGACTCCGGCGCCACGCAGCGGCTGCGCCTCTCCGGCGTGGCCGCCATCCAGCGCGATCGTGCTGGCCGATCCGCCACCGAATTCATGAGCGAGGGCGCCATCGTGGATGTGCACCGTCGTGACGGCGCCACCGTGATGAAGCTGTCCATGAGCAACGGAACCGGATTCCGCGCAGCGGAAGGCACCGTCGCGTTCGTGCCGCAGGCCGCGCCTGACGCCGTGGAGATCGGTCGTGCCGCCGAACGCGACTCGCGCAGCACCACCACCGCCGAACTGCAGCGCATCCGACAGCAGCTCGACGGTGAGACGGCCGTGCAGCAGGAACTCGTGGTCGCGGCATCGATCCTGGATCGCGTTGACCTGCTGCAGTGCATCGAGCGCACGCTCGCATCCGCGGGCGCGGTCACGCTGCGCGACGATGTCACAGGCCGCCGCTATCGCATCGAGCATGCGGCCGCGCTTGGTGCCGCCATTGCACCCGCACCCGGTGCCACCTGGATCGATCTCGTGGAACTCGACGGTGAGCGGCCGGTGCGCCGCGCCGAAGCCGCCAGCGCACGGCTGGCGGCGGCGAGCAGCGGGGAGGGTCAGCGCGTCGATCTCGCATGCGAGGCACTGCGCGCCTTCGATGTGGGGAGCGGGGACCCGATTCCCACGCGATGGCCGGTGCGCCTGCGCGACCTGCGCGTGATCGAGTGTCCGTCCGCGCAGCGAGCGGCCGCCGGTTCCGATCAACTGCTGTCGCAACTCGATGCATTGGCATCGGCTGGCGGCCCGAATGCGGCCGAGGCCGCCGGCGCCGCGGGCGCGCTGCGGACACGCCTGGGATGGGTCGATCGCGACGCCGCCTCGAATGTGCTGCAGCGGCTCGCGCTTGCCGCCTCGGCGCCGCTGGTGCTGCTGCTTGGCGCCGCGCTCGCGGCGTGGAAGCGCGACAGCCTTCCGCTCACCATCTACCTGCTCGCCTTCCTGCCAGCCATCCTGAACATCGTCACGATCGCGGGTGGACAGCAGATGATGCGCTCCGGCGCCGTCACCGCGGGATCGCTCGTCATGTGGAGCGGCAACGCGCTGCTGGTGACCTGCTTCACCCTCGCCTATACACGGTGGGCACGCCATTGATCGCGATCATCGACCGTTACGTGATCACGCGGTTCCTCTGGAACTTCCTCGCGCTCTTCGGGGCGCTGTACGTGTTCGGCGTGGCGGTGGACGTGATCATCTCCACGAGCAAGTTCATCGAGGCCGCCGACATCGCGGTGCGCGAAGGTCGCGCGTCCACGCGCTGGATCGGTTTCGCGCTCATGCTGCTCGATTTCCACGGGCCGCGCATCTTCCAGTTCTTCCAGTTCATGCTGGGCATGGTGTCGGTGGGCGCCATGGGATTCACCTTTGCGCAGATGCATCGCGCACGCGAACTCACCGCCCTGATGGCTGCAGGCGTAAATCTGCGGCGTCCCGCGGCTGCACTGCTTGCGGCGGCTGCGGCACTGAACGTGGTGCAGCTCGCCAATCAGGAGTGGATCCTGCCGCGTCTGGCGCCCAAGCTGGTCCGCATGCACTCCGATCTGGTCGCCAACCGTGGCACGGCCTTTCCCGTGCCGCTCACGCGCGACGCCAATGGACGGCTGCTGCAGGCCGATGCGTTCGATCCCACCACCGACCAACTGCGTGGGCTGGTGGTGCTCGAGCGTGATGAACGCGGTCGGGCGCGCAGCCGCACCAGCGCGGACAGCGCCACCTGGGATGCGCAGCGCGAGATGTGGATGCTCGTGAACGGCAAGCAGATCCAGTTGCCCGGGGCCGCAGGTGCGTCAGGCAACGCCAATGGAGGTTTCGAGCAGCCGGCGGCCAGCGTGTCGACCAATCTGGGGCCCGAGTCGCTGCTCACGCGGCGCTTCCGTTTGTACGGACAGATGCTGTCCACGCCGCAACTGCTCGAGCTGCGCGATGGTGGCGGTGGCGATCGAACGGTGGCCAGTCGCCTGCTGGCGTCGCGGCTGTTCGGTCCGCTCGTGAACCTGCTGGTGCTGGTCGCCGCGGTGCCATTCTTCCTGCTGCGCGAGCCCTGCAGCCTGCTGCAGCAGAGCCTGCGTGCGGCGGCCTTCGCCGTGCCTGTCACCATCACCGCGCTCACGCTCACCACGGTGCCCGTGGCGGGACTGCCGGCCGTGCTTGCCGCCGCATTGCCTGCCGCGGTGCTGCTGCCCGTGGCGGCGTGGCGAATCAGCGCGATGCGTTCCTGACGCGCTTCCACGCGTCGCGCAGCGACTCGTCGAAGATCACCACATCGCGCTGCGACTGGCGCAGGCCGCTCACCAGCGCCTCCATCTGCACGCGCTCCTGCCCGCGCCGCACATCGCGTTCCGCTGCGGCGCGATCACCCGGTTGCGGCGCATCCGCCGGCACCTCCGACTCCAGGCGCACGATCACGTAGCGCTGGTCCAGCATCACCGGTGCGCTCACGCCACCCGCTGGCAGCGCCCACAGCGTCTGTCGAAACGCCGATGGCCAGGTCGGGTCGAGTCGGCTCACCGGGTTGACCAGGCCACCGCGTTCAGCCGAGCGATCGTTGCTCATCGAGGCAGCCACTTCGCTGAAGGGCTCGCCGGCATCCAGGCGCCGCTTCGCATCCGCGCAGGCCTTCAGGTCCGGAAGCGAGATCACCCGACATCGACGCTTCGGACCGTGCGCCGCGTCCAGCGCGGCATCCACCGCTTCGGGCGTGATCTTCACCTGATCCTGCACGAGCAGGCGGGTCGTGGCGTTGCGGCGGAGCAGCGCCTTCCAGCGCCGATCGCCGAGGCCCTGCACGGCGCGCAGATCGGCCAGCAGCCGTTCCGCGCGAGCAGGATCGTCGCTCAGCCCGCTCAGGAGTTCCCGCTCCTCGGCTGCCACGGCGGCGTCATCCAGCTTCAGGCGGCGCTCGTTCAGAAGCTTGGCCAGCTGGCGATCCAGCAGCACTTCCTCCAGACACACGGCACCGGCACGCTCGCTCAGCACGGGTTGCAGTTCGGTCCACTCGATCACATCGCCCTTCCACGTGGCGGGAGGCCGAGCGGTGGCAGGCGCCGGCGCGGCGGGCGCGGCGGGGGCGGTTGCCTGCGCCGCCGTCGTCGTCGATGGCGGCGCGTCGTTGGGTCGCTCCGAAATGGTGCCGCAGGCACTCAGCAGCAGGATGGCTGGAAACGGGTGGCGCATCGCGTCAGTATGACCGCTCGGCGGCATCGCGGTGATGTCGCTTCGGCCATGTTGGCTGCAGGCGTTCCCCAAGGCCGATCAGCGTGCGCCCTCCGGCGAGCTGCATTTCGTCCTGTCCAGCCAGCACCGAACGCAGGTGTCCGGGATCCAGTTCCGGAGACAGCCATCCGCTCCGCTGCCAGCGGCGCAGCATGGGTTCATCAAGCAGGATCAGGTCGAATCGCTCGCGCAGCCACGCCAGTGGATCGGGCTGCGCCAGCGCGTCCTCCATCAGGCTTCGATCCCACACCGTGCTCCACCACACGCGCGCATCGGGCGGCAGCCAGAACGGCGTGCTCCATCCCACGCTCAGGATGCGCTGGCCCTTGAACAGTCCGCTCGCGGTCGCTTCCACGCCGGGACGACCGCGCACCGACTCCACGATGGCGTCATTCTCGCTGGCCAGCATCTCCAGATCCAGCGCGCCGGATGCGACATCGATGCGACCGCTCAGTGCAAGTCGCCCACCGGCGTCGTGCACCAGCGCCCATGCCGCCACGAAGCTCCAGCACAGACACACCAGCATCGTGAGGCGTCGCACCGTGATCTGGGCCGCAGCCGCCGCGCCCATGGCCACGCCGGTCGCCACCGCCATTGGCACCGCCACCGGAACCAGAAACCTGGACTGAAGATGCGTGGTGAACATCCAGCCGAGCAGCGTCAGGGCTGTCATCAGTGCCGTGGCCGTGCCCAGACGCCGCCAATGGTGCGTGCCAAGCAGGAACATGTTGCTCGCCAGTCCGATCCAGGGCAGGGGTCCCCAGAACCAGCGCCACGGTTCGCCCTCGCGCGGATTCGCGCCGGCGCCGAATGCCAACCACTGTTGCCAGAGCGCCGTCAATCGCTGCGCGACGGATGCGTCGCTGCCGTGCGCCGCATCCCACCGTGCCGCCTGCACGGGCTTCCACCAGCCCAGACCCAGCTCGGTGCACAGCAGCGGAAACACCGGCGCGGCCGTGAACCACGCGTTGCGCAGCAGCCACGGAAACAGCGCCACCGATGCCGCGCCGATCCATGCGAGCCACCAGCGGGGATCGATGCGCGAACGGCCCATCACCAGTGCCCATGCGAAGGCGGCGGGCACGGCCAGCATCAGCGAGCTCGCCTTGCTGCCGATCATCACGCCCACACCAAGTCCGAACGCCACGCCGCCAGCCCAGCGCGAACGCAGCGTGATGGCGGCCATGGCCAGCGCCAGGCCCAGCAGCACGCCCGACTCGCTGTACGCCAGCGATCCCGTCACCATCACCCACGGCGTGGCGAGCAGCGCCACGCCCGCGCAGCCGCGCGACCAGTCGTTCACGCCCTCGATGCGCAGCGTCTCTGCAATCGCGCCTGCAGCCCCCAGCAGCATGCATGCGTGCAGCAACTGGCACGCGATGGCGGCGTCGCGCGGATCGCTTCGCAGCGCCATCAGGTGCATGTAGGCACCTTCCACGAAATTCGGGAAGCCCGCGTATGCCACGTGTTCGAGCGGGCGCATCGATCCCGCCAGCAGCCATTCGCGCGGCACCTGCAGGTGGTAGCTCAGCGCGTCATAGCCGCCGAATTCGGTGCTCCACAGGAACCCGGCGGGCACCATCGCGGCTGCCAGCATCGTTCCGCACGCCACGCCGATCGGCACGGTGCTCCATGTGGGAAGCGTGGGGGTGCGCAGGGCCAGGGGTTGGCGCGCAAGCAGCCACCAGCCGGGCGCCAGCACCACGAGCGGTGCCACGATGCCGCTCGAAAGCAGACCCATCGTTCCGCACCATTGGTCCACCACGAGCAGCGCGGCCACGCCAAGGCACACCGACGTGGCTGCGCCTCGCACGCCCATCCAGATGCCCAGCCACGACCCGAGTCCCGCGGCCGATGCCAGCCACACAAGTGCCAGAGCAAGCGACGTGATGCATCCAACGGCCATCGATGGAAGCGCATCCACGCCGCCATCGATCCAGGTGATCAGGCATGCCGTCATCAGCGCCACCAGCGTGCACAGCAACCAGGACCGCACGCGCGCCGCGGGTTGTGGAACTTGAAATTTTGCTGCTGCGCCATCCATCCGCGCGCATATTGCCCGAAATTCCGTCTCCCGTCATGGAAGGCTCATGCCGGCACGCCCACCGTGCCGATCCCTTCCCGGCAGCCATGGATGGCTGCGGACGACCACGCTTCCGTGCGGCCGTCCCAAGCACAGACAGGAGGTCGCATGCTCGTCCAGACCACACGCTTCGGACCCGTCGAGGTCGATTCCACTCGCCTGCTCGAATTCCCCGCCGGCCTGCTCGGCTTTGCCCGCGCGCGCCGGTTCGCGCTGCTGCAGCCCGATGATCGCGGCGTGTTCTTCTGGTTGCAGAGCATCGAGAGCGCGGATGTCGCGTTCGTGGTCACCGATCCATGCCTGTGGACGCCCGACTACGCCGTCACGCTGCGTCGTGAGCAGACCGCAGAGATCGCCCTGCCTGAGGGCGCCACGCCGCAACTGCTCGTCATCGTGAACCGTCGCGACCACGGCATCACCGCGAACATGCAGGGGCCGCTGGTCATCAATCCAATCAATCGCACCGGCCTGCAGGTGGTTCTGGCGGATCGTCGCTGGACCACGCGCCACGAACTCGTGACCGTCACCCCCGCGGCGCGCGTCGCAACCGTCTGACATCGGAGAACCCCATGCTCGTCCTGTCCCGTCAACGTGATGAACGCATCGTGATCGGCGATGAGGTGGAAGTGGTCGTCGTGGACATCCGCGGCGAGAAGGTGCGACTCGGCATCGTCGCGCCCAACACGGTCTCCGTGCATCGCAAGGAGATCTACGAGGCCATCCGTCGCGAGAACCAGGATGCGGCATCCGTGCGTGGCGAACTGCCTCGCCTGGGGGCGCCGCTGAGCGGTGCCGAGGCGGTGCGACGTCTGGCGCAGCGCAGCACTGAAGACGGCCAAAACCGACGCGAGATCGCCTGAGCGATCTCGTTTCGGTTCATGATCGAAATGTGCAGCGGTTGATCAGGCAGCCTTCGCCAGGCGGCCCTTGGCCATTTCCACCAGCGCATCGAAGCTGGTCGGATCCTGGATCGCCATCTCGCTGAGCATCTTGCGGTTCAGCAGCACGCCGGCGCGCGACAGGCCACCGATGAGCAGGCTATAGCGGAAGCTTCGCATGCGGCACGCCGCGGTGAGGCGGGCGATCCACAGCGAACGCATGTCGCGACGGCGAAGGCGGCGGTGGCGCCACGCGTTGCGGCCGGCGCGCATGAGCGCAACCTTGGCCTGCTGCTTGTGGCGGCTCTTGGTGCCGTAATAGCCGCGAGCCTCGCGAAGAACGCGACGGCGTGCCTGAGTTCGAGCTGCTCCCTTGCGTGCGCGTGGCATGGTTCGTTCCTTTCAGATCAGTTGGCCAGGCTGCGGTTCAGCACCTTGCCAAGCATTCGGTTTTCACTCTTGGAAAGCACGCGCGCGCGGCGGTAGCTGCGCACGGCGGTGCCGGTCTTGTTGCTCTTCAGGTGCCGCGAGTTTGGGGAATGGAACGAGACCTTGCCTGAGGCAGAGACCTTGATTCGCTTCAACAGACCCTTATGACTCTTGTGCTTCGGCATGGCTTGGCTCCGTGGCCGCTCGATGGCGGGTCGAGGAGGATACCGAAACCCCGTTTCCGGTCAAGTTTTGAGAAAGCCCCTCCGGCCGCGGGGGGTCACTGGGCCAGGAAGGCGTCGGAACCCTGCGGCAATTGCACCACATTGGGCAGCAAATCGGCCCGGTGCACCCCGCGAGGCAGGAACAGGTTGTCCCCGTCCACCTCAGGGCTGTTCAGCCACAGGATCGCCCCATCCCCGAAAAGCACGTTCTGGCCGCTCTGCGCGTGGTTCCAACTGGCCATGTTCGAGGCGGCAGGCTTGCCCGCACGGCGCAGTTCCAGGGCCGGATTCGCGTCGGCCACCAGGGCGCCGCGAGCCACCACCTGCAGGCGGAAGGGCCGGTCGCTTGCGGGCATGCGGAACGCGAAATGCTTGTGGGGTGTTCCCGAGGCGCACGCAGGGCATTGCATGGCGCTCATCGAGCAGTAGCCCTTGTTGGCCATCGCCACCAGGTTGCCGCTGTGCTCGTAGGTGTTCCAGTCCAGTGTGGAAGGGTTCGGAGAAAGCAGACTGCTGAGTCCCGCGGTCACGGGCAGGAAGTCGCGATGATCGTTCGCGTAGGTGCTGAGTCCCGCGCCCATCGCACGGAGGTTGTTGGCGCAACTGCTCTGCAGCGCGCTGGCTCGCATGCGGCCAAGCATCGGCCATGCCACGCCAGCGGCGATCAGGATGACCGCAGCGATGCCTCCCAGATCGGCCCACGCCGTCCTGCGTCGCGGCGCACGATCGAGTCGCATGCGCGCAGCCTGCTCGCGCTCGGCGGCGTCGATGCGCGCGAGCGTTGCGTCCACGAGCGATGGGTCCGATGCCTCCACCGGATACGCATCGAGTGCACGAAGCACTTCCAGCACGGCCTGTTCGCGGGCGGCGTCCTCGCCTTCGCCGGCCTGGGCCTCGAACGCGCGGTCGATGAGTCGATCCAGCGCAGCCTGATCGGCGGCGGAGAGCGAGGGACCCGTGTTGGCTTCGTCGTCCAGCATCATGCGATGGGATTCTCCTTGTCTCGGCGCCCGCGGCGCCAGCGATCGCCGAACGCCGCCACCGCGGAGTGCAGGCGACTCTTCACCGTGCCAAGCGGAATCTGCAGGATGTCCGCGATCTGCTGGTAGTTCATCTTCTGGAAGTACGCCAGCACCAGGATCTCGCGGTGGATCGTCGGCAGAGCGTCCACGGCCTTCTTCACCAGCGCCGACTCTTCCTGCAGCGTGAGCGGCTGGGCAGGCTGATGGATCTTCGCGGCGAAGAGGTCGATCAGCTCGCCATCGCCGTTCTCGCCGATCGGTGTCTGCAGGCTCACGCCGCGACGGCGGCGGTCCTTGCGATACCAGTCGCGGGCCTTGTTGGCGGCGATGGTGTAGAGCCACGGGCGGAACACACGCGCCGGATCGAACGAGGCTGCCGAGAGGTGGATCTGCAGGAAGGTGTCCTGAAACACATCCTCGGCCGCTGCGCGGGAGCCGATGAACCGCTGCAGGAATCCGTGCAACTCGGGGCGATAACGCTCCATGAGCAGGGGAAATGCCTGCGGGTGGCCATTCAAGTGGGCGGCCACGAGTGCCTCGTCACTGGATTGTTCTCCCACCGCTTCCACGGGGCCAATGGTACGGATATCCGCACGCTTCAAGGCGTTTCCGAGCCAGGCGAGGGGGGAGGATGATCCGGCGATCGAGCTCATCGCATCTTGTTACGATCCGGCATTCGGCCCGGTTTGTCACGACCTCAGGAAATTGGAGATCTCTCCCAGATGGGCGTTCCGATCAGTCAGATGTGGACCGTTGCGACCTACGTGCTCCGCCAGCGTCTTGCCGGACGGAAGCAGTACCCGCTGGTCCTGATGCTGGAACCGCTCTTCCGCTGCAATCTGGCCTGCGCCGGGTGCGGCAAGATCCAGTATCCGCCGCATGTGCTGAAGCGCCAGCTCACGCCGCAGGAGTGCTTCGATGCCGTGCAGGAGTGCGGCGCTCCCATGGTGAGCATCCCCGGTGGCGAGCCGCTGCTGCACCCCGACATCGCAGAGATCGTGCGTGGCCTGGTCGCCCGTCGCACATCTACCTGTGCACCAACGCGCTCCTGCTGAAGGAGAAGCTGGAAGAGGGTCTGTTCAAGCCGAGCAAGTACCTCACCTTCAGCGTGCACATGGACGGTCAGGAAGAGAATCACGACTTCGCGGTGTGCCGCGAGGGCACCTTCCAGAAGGCCGTCGAAGGCATCCGTCTGGCGGTGAAGATGGGCTTCCGGGTGACCACCAACACCACGCTGTTCCAGGGCGCCGATCCGAACTCGGTGCGCGCGTTCTTCGACGAGATGATGGAACTGGGCGTGGAAGGCATGATGGTGAGCCCGGGCTACGCCTACGACAAGGCGCCCGATCAGACCGGCTTCCTGCAGCGCAAGGGCACCAACGAGCTGTTCGAGATGATCCTGTCGAACCGCAAGAAGGGCTGGCGCTTCAACCAGAGCCCGCTGTTCCTGGAGTACCTGATGGGCAAGCGCGAGTACGACTGCACCCCATGGGGCATGCCGTGCTTCAACGTGTTCGGTTGGCAGAAGCCCTGCTACCTGCTGCAGGAGGGATACGCCGACACCTATCAGGAACTGCTCAACGAAGTGGACTGGTCCAACTACGGCCACGCCAGCGAGAACCCCAAGTGCGCCAACTGCATGGTGCACTCCGGCTACGAGGCCACCGCGGTCGATCAGACCTTCAGCGGCTTCGGCGGCATCTGGGCCAACGTGAAGGCGATCCTGTTCAGCACCTACGCGAATCCGGCCGCGGCCAAGCGACTGGAGACGGAGAAGGGCAAGCCGCACGGTCCGCTGGCTCACCTGGTGCAGCTTGGGCTGGCCAAGGATCTGGGCGAGAAGACGGCCGCGTGAACAACCTGTCTGAAGCGGCGCGGCGCCTCGAGCCGCGTGCATCCTTCGGACATGCCATTCGATCGCGGAACCGTTTCGTACCGTCGCTTCTCGCTGGAAGGCTGGAAGAGCGCGCACCGTCGCCTGAGCTGCTGGATTCGCTCTCGAAGTCCTCGCTGGTGGACGAAGGCGAAGGTTCGGGCGCAGGCTGGACGGCCGGCGAGCACCTGTTCGATGCCGCCTTCGAGCCGGACCGCAACATCTTCGGCAGTGATCTGCTCGCCGCCATCCGCATCGACAGCGATCGCGTGCCGCCTGAGGTGCGTCGCGCCTACCTGCTGTCCGCGATGGCCGAGGAGATGGCGGCGGCAGACGCCGATCGCAGTTCGCGACGCCGTGCGCGCGAGACCGCGCTGCGCCGCTGCGACGCCGAGATCGCCGATGGTCGTTGGCGTCGCCGCAAGCTGGTGCCGGTGCTGGCCAACTTCGATTCGAAGGCGGCGTTGGTTCCGGCGAAGGGCGATGCTGTCACGACCTCCGTTCGAACACTGCTCGAAGAGACACTCGACTGCTCGGCGACGGCGCTCACCTCCGGATCGCTGGCCGTGCGTCTGGCCGACCAGCTTGGACTCGCGAAGGCTTCGGAAGATGCGGAGCCCGAGGCGCTGGGGCCAGCACCCACCGAGTCGAACGGCAAGCCGGATCGACCTGCGCCGCCGTGGTGCGACGAGGGACATCCGATGGACTTCCTTGGCAACGCGTTCCTGCTGTGGGCGTGGTGGCAAGCCGAGCGCGATGGCCCCGAGCCGGAGACCGGCGTTGTGATCCTTCGCAAGGCCATCGAATTCTGCCCGTGGGATGCCACGGGATCGGTGGTGGTGCGTTCGGATGATCCGTCCGCGCGAAGCGAGGCGCGCTCTGCCATGCGCAGCGGCAAGTGGCCGCGCCGTGCCGGCCTGATCCTGTCGCGTGATGGCGAAGCGTGGGAGTTCTCGCTGCAGGCGGATCGCTGGGAAGTTTCGGGGTTGCGACTCGATCCGCCGGCGGGCGCACCGTCGACGCGGCGCGAGGCGATCGAGTTGCGGCTGGCTTCGATCCAGTCTTTCGATCGCGCGCTGACAGAGCTGTATGGCGCCTTCCTGCAGGAGCGGCTCGGTCGCGGCTGGAGCGGCGTGCGCGCGCAGGTTTCCCGCTGGATGCTCGAGAGTGCGCCGCGCGTGACGAAGGTCGCGGCGTTGGCCGAGTGAGTCTCAGGCCAGCGTCGCGAAGTCGGCGGGGTGCGGTGCGTCGTGGCGCCCGGCGGCTGCGTCGCAGGATCGCACGGCCGCGATGAACGCCTGCACCAGACCCAGGTCCTTGGTGCCTCGCGCGTGCTCCACGCCGCTCGAAACATCCACCGCCCAAGGGTGGGCGGCGTTGATGGCGGTGGCCACGTTCGCGGGGTTCAACCCACCTGCCAAGATGCAGGGCAGATGTCGCGGGGTGTTCTGGGCCTTCGTCCAGTCCCATGCAGCGCCCGATCCGGCCTGCGGGGCGTCGAGCAGCAGGGCGGTGGCGGAGGATGGCCAGGCCTCGGGTGCCGACAGGGTGGCGGCGTTGAATGCCACGATGCACGGGCGCCCGGGATCGCCGATTGGGTCGTGGATCTGCACCGGACCCGGCCACGATCGCAGCAGATCCATGCAATCTTGATCGCTGCCTCGGAGCACCAGGACCGCCTGCTTGCCGCATGCATCGGCGATGGCGACCGCCTCGGAAGGGTGCACGCGGCGGGGGGAGCCGGCGGCCACGACCACGCCCACGGCGTCGGCGCCAAGATCAAGGATGGCGCGCGCTTCCGAGGCGTTCCGGGCGCCACAGATCTTGATCAGCGTGCGCGCAGATTTCTCAGAAGCGGTCATTCGCCCTAGACTATCTGCCCTACAGGAGCAACACCGATGACCCTCGCAGCAGCACCAGCACCGACGTTCGACAAGGGCCTTGCCAACACCATCGCCGCCGAGACGCAGATGAGCTTCATCGATGGCGGCAAGGGCGTGCTGGAGTATGTCGGCATCGACATCGACTCGCTGGCGCGCAACAGCACCTTCGAGGAGACCGTGTACCTGCTGTGGAACCGTCGCCTGCCCAACCGCACGGAGCTGGCTGCCTTCACGCAGTCGCTGCGCGACGAGTACGAACTGCCCGAAGGCATCCTGGACCTCGTGCGCACCATGCCGCGCGAAGCCACCCCCATGCACGCGCTTCGCACGCTGGTGAGCGCGCTGTCGCTCTACGACGCCGAGGCCGACGCCGAGGGCGAGGAAGCGAACGAGCGCAAGGCCATTCGCATGCTCGCGAAGACGCCCGCCCTGATCGCCGCCTTCGATCGCCATCGCAAGGGCAAGCCGTTCGTGGCGCCGGACGCGAAGTTGTCGATGGCCGCGAACTTCCTGTGGATGCTGAATGGCGCGAAGCCGACCGATGCGGTGGCGAAGGCGCTGGATGTGTGCCTGATCCTGCATGCCGACCACGGCCTGAACGCCAGCACCTTCGCGGCGCGCGTGACCATCGCCACGCTGAGCGACCTGTACTCCGCCATGGTCACGGCCATCGGCACCCTGAAGGGTCCGCTGCACGGCGGCGCCAACGAGGAAGTGATGATCATGCTGCGCGAGATCGGCGCGATCGACCGCGTGGAGAGCTACGTGATGGATCGTCTGGCCCGCAAGGACCGCATCATGGGATTCGGCCACCGCGTGTACAAGGCGATCGATCCGCGCGCGACCTACCTGAAGACCTTCTCCAAGCAGGTGGCCACCGACACGGGCAATCTGGGCCTGTACGAGATGAGCCGCCGCATCGAGGAGATCATGGCGCGCGAGGTGGCGGCCAAGGGCATCTACCCGAACGTGGACTTCTACTCCGCCACCACGTACCACTCCATCGGCATCGATCTGGACCTGTTCACCTGCATGTTCGCCATGAGCCGCATCGCCGGCTGGGCGGGTCACTGCATCGAGCAGTTGGATGGCAACCGCCTCATCCGTCCGGCGGCTGCGTACGTGGGCCCCCACGGGCAGCCCTACGTGGCCATCGAAGATCGCTGAGCCGTCCGTCAGAACGTGAGGATGTCGCCCTGCTTCAGGCAGGCGATGTCGGTGCAGGCTGGATCAAACGCATCCGGCATGTGCATCAGCCGCATGCGTGATCGCACGTTCGCCGGCAGCGCGTTGAGCGGCTCGATCGGTGTGTGCGTGGGGGGCGGACTGGTTTCGTGAATGATCCTATTCGCGTCCTGCTCCAGCCACGCGATCAGTTGCGGATCGAACGGGGTGTCGGAGCTCCAGGCGAGCGTGCCGGATTCGGCGCGAAACCGGAGTGCAATGGTCGGCACGGAATGTCCGGTGGGTCTGCACGAAACGTGCACTCCAGCGATGGTGGCCTCTCGCGCCGGATCCAGCGTGTGCACGTCGAAGTAGTCGCGCAGGGTCGCGTTGCCGCCCTGATCCATGGCAGGCGCCAGGCGTTCCCACAGGCGATCGGCGACAGGTGTCCAGCAGTGCAGCCTGGGAAGCGGCTTGCCGTCCTGTCGATGGGCGAGCCAGCGCGTGAATCCGATGCTCTCGAGACCGTTGCAATGGTCGCCGTGCAGATGCGTGACGATGATGTCGTGGATGGTGTGCGCATCCACGTTCCACCCGCTTGAGGCCCGCGCATCCCGCAGGGCACGGTGGATCGAGTCGGGGCAGTCGATCAGCACGTGGCCGCTCGCGGTCTCCAGCACGGCGGAGCAGCCGTATCGCTCGGTGCTGAAGGCGTCTCCGGTACCGATGATGAGCATCCGCATCGCGCGGAATCCTACCAATGGCATTGCGCTGCACCCGCATCGGGCGGATACTCGCGGCACGATGCGCACCCGTCGGCTGGCGATGATCTCACTTGCCGTGTGGCTTGACGCCGCGGCGGTCGCGCAGAACGCGGCGGTGCTGGCCGAAAATCTGCAGCGCCAGTTGAATGTCGAGGACACGCAGTATCGTTCGGCGTTCTTCGAGAACACGCCGATCGCGGAGCGTGCGCTCGTCGACGTGGGTGGCACCGCGCGATTCGGGTTCAGCATCATCGACAACGCCAAGAGCCAGGAGCAGCTCGATTACACCTACGACGTCCGGCTGTTCTGCCGCGCCGAACTGGATGGCGGCATCCGTTTCTTCGGGCGCCTGCGGTTTCTCTACGACAACTGGGAGTACACAGGCACGCTGGGGCTGGGCCCCGATCCGCGCGAGGATGGCTGGCAGTGGCCGATCGGCGAGATCTACTGGGGCGAGTTCGACCTCGCCGGCTACACGGAATCGCGCTCCGGGCGGCGCTGGGCGGACTTCAACCTGATCCTGCGCGGCGGACGCAACTACCTCATCTGGGCGCAGGGCCTGGTGCTCAGCAACTACGTGTACGCATTCCAGGCGGATCTGAAGCTGGGCGATCTGCTGGTGACGGGACTCGTGGCGCAGTCGGCGGGCTATGACACGGTCGATTGGGACACCTCGCGCCCTGGCTTCGACACGAACACCAGCCGCCTGTTCTCGGGAGCCAAGCTGGAGTGGCAGGGCATCGCTGGCCATCGACCGTACGTGTACTACCTGTGGCAGAACGACCTCAACGGCGGCCAGCAGGACTCGCTCCCGCAGGTGTTGCCGACGATTCCCACCACCTTCCGATACAACAGCGGATACGTCGGTGCGGGCTCCTCCGGCAGCATCGGTCCCTCCATGGTGTACCGATCCGAACTCGCCTGGGAATATGGCACCACCCTGAGCAATCCCGCTGACTACACGATTCCGCCACCGTTCGCGGTGCCGCAGGTGAACGATTCCATCAGTGCCGGCGCGGCCGTGGTGGGACTGACATGGCTGGCGCGCGACGAAGGCGACACGCGTCTGGACCTTCAGGCACTGGTCGGTTCGGGTTCGAAGTACCGTGCGGACAGCGGAACCACCTTCGGCGGCATTGCGCCGGGCAAGACGGACACCAGCTTCAACTCGTTGGGGTACATCAACACCGGACTGGCACTCGCTCCGGAGCCGGCGAACCTGTTCTGCCCCTCGCTCGGAGGCAGTTCAAACCTGCTGCCCACGGTGGAGGGCCTCAGCGAACTGCGTCTGGGTGTCTCCGGCTATCTGTTCATGAAGGTGGACAATGAGGCGCCGCTGAGCGTGTACACCATTCCGGGCGGCAGCAATCTGGTGGGCGGTGAGGTGGACTGCACGCTCGACTGGCGATTCTCGAGCGACCTGAACTTCAACATTCGCTACGGCATCTTCCTGCCGAACACCGGGGTGTTCCCGGCGGATCAGGGGGGTGCGCGCGACTTCTTCTACTCCGGGGTGACCTATGCGTTCTGATGCCCGATGCATCGCGACGCTGCTGCTGGCGCTGCTTTCGATGGTCGCATCGGGTTGTCAGCCCTATCTCATGCCGTCCTCGGCGGTCGATGCCTATCCGAAGGCGGATCAGGAGCTCGACTTCCTGGCGGAGGTCGAGAAGATGAACGCCATC